>CACZXQ010000046.1 GCA_902785115.1 Oscillospiraceae bacterium
ATTAACTTTGGAAGAGGGTGTTTACATTTTTTTAATTCATGCGTTTGTCGTGGTAAGGAGCGTATACAGCTTGACTTTCGTCCCTATACTGTGTTAAAATGAATCAAGGATATTTGGTAAGCCGAACGGCTGTGGGTTCCCACAGCCGTTCCTGTTTTTGGAGGGATTTCTTATGGTATATGACGTGATCATCGTCGGCGCGGGCCCCGGCGGCATCTTCACCGCTTATGAGCTGAAAAAACGCGCGCCGGAAAAGAGCGTGGCCGTGTTCGAGTTGGGGCGGGAGCTAAGACGCCGCAAGTGCCCCATCGACGGGGAGAAGGTCAAAAGCTGCGTCAAGTGCCCGGTGTGCAGCATTATGAGCGGCTTCGGCGGCGCGGGCGCGTTTTCCGACGGCAAGTACAACATCACAAACCAGTTCGGCGGCACGCTCTACGAATATGTAGGCAAGCAGAAGGCCATCGAGCTGATGCAGTATGTGGATGAGATCAACCTCTCCCACGGCGGCGAGGGTACGAAGCTCTACTCCACCGCGAACACCCAGATCAAACGCATGTGCCTCGAAAACGGGCTGCACCTTCTGGACGCGCAGGTGCGCCACCTCGGCACCGACATCAACTATGTCGTGCTCGAAAGCCTCTACAACGAGCTCAAGGAGCAGGTGGACTTTCACTTCAACACCGCCGTGGAAAGCCTTGAGCGCAGGGACGATGGTTTCCTGGTACATACCGCGAAGGGCGACTTTGCCTGCAGGCAGTGCGTCGTCTCCGTCGGGCGCAGCGGCAGCAAGTGGATGGAGCAGGTCTGCGAGAGTCTGAACATTCCCACGCTCTCCAACCGCGTGGACATCGGCGTGCGCGTGGAGCTGCCGGCGGACGTGTTCGCCCATCTGACCGATGAGCTCTACGAGAGCAAGATCGTCTACCGCACGGAAAAGTTTGAAGACCTGGTGCGCACCTTCTGCATGAACCCGCACGGCGTGGTGGTAAACGAGAACACCAACGGCATCGTCACCGTCAACGGCCACAGCTACGAAGACCCCAGCAAGCACACCGAGAACACGAATTTCGCCCTGCTCGTCTCCAAGCACTTTTCCGTCCCCTTCAAGGACTCCAACGGCTACGGCGAGAGCATTGCGCGGCTGTCCAACATGCTGGGCGGCGGCGTGATCGTGCAGCGCTTCGGTGATCTGGTGCGCGGGCGGCGCAGCACCGAGGCGCGCATCCGCGACAGCTTTGTGACCCCGACGCTCGCCGCCACCCCCGGCGATCTGAGCCTTGTGATCCCCAAGCGCATCCTCGACGGGATCATTGAGATGATCCACGCCCTCGACAAGATCGCCCCCGGCACCGCCAACGACGACACGCTGCTCTACGGCGTGGAGGTGAAGTTTTACAACATGGAAGTCAGCATCGACGAAAACCTGGAGACCAACTGCAAGGGTCTCTATGTCATCGGTGACTGCTCCGGCGTGACGCACTCGCTGAGCCATGCCTCGGCCAGCGGCGTCCATGTGGCGCGGAGGATCAGTGGTCTGTGATCAGCGGCCAGTAAACACTTGATTTCGTAACACTTTCCCAGTATAGTGGATAGTTACCAGACGAAACCCGGGAGGAGTATCTATGTCCGAAAACAAAGGCCAGAACTATCTGCATGGCGCGGCGATCCTGACGCTGGGCGTCATCATCATGAAGATCCTCGGCTTCTTCTACAAGATGCCGGTAGCGAACATCATCGGGCCGGACGGCTATTCGATGTTCATGCAGACCTACAACGTCTACAACGTCTTTCTGACGCTCTCGACGGCGGGGCTGCCCATCGCCCTGGCGCGCATGATCTCCGAGGCCAACGCCGAGAAGCGCCCCATGCAGGCGCGGCGCATCTTCCGCGTCTCCTGGTGGACCTTCTTCGTGATCGGGCTTGTCTTCACGCTCATCATGCTGCTCTTCCCGAACTTCATCGCCCACCGCATCCTGCACAATCCGCCCGCCGCCATGAGCATCCGCACCATGGCGCCCTCGGTGCTGCTGGTGTGCCTGGTGTCGGCCTACCGGGGCTACTGCCAGGGCTACGGCAACATGATCCCCACCACCGTGGGGCAGGTGCTGGAGGTGCTGGTCAAGGTCGTGGTGGGGCTGGTGCTGGCCTGGATCGTAATGCACTCGGCGCATGGCAAGCCCATGGGCTCCGCCGCCGCGATCTTCGGCGTGACCGCGGGCTCCGCCGCCGCGCTTTTGTACATGGTGCTCTACAAGCGCCGCCACTACACCGAGGGCGTGCTGGAGCACCCGGACGTGCCGGACGCCGACGGCAAAATTTTCGCCCGCTTCATGCGCATCGGCATTCCCATCGCCCTGGGCAGCAGCGTGCTTGCCATCCTGAACCTGGTGGACTCCGGGCTTACGATGGGCAGACTCCAGTCCGCCGCGGGCTTCAATCTCGACGCGGCAAATGTCTTAAACGGCGTCTATGGCGAGGCGCAGACCATTTTTAACCTCCCCGCCGCCGTCATCACGCCGCTGACCATCTCCGTGGTGCCCGCGATCACCGCCGCCACCGTCAAGGGCGAAAACGACCTCGCCACCAAGATCTCCGAGGACTCGATGCGCATCGCGGCGGTGCTGGCCATGCCCATGGGCGTGGGGCTCGCGGTGCTCTCAAGACCCATCATGAACGTCATTTACCACGACAATCATCCCGCGGGGCCGACCCTGCTCGCCGTGATGGGCGTCGCCGCCTTTTTCGTGTGCATGGTGCTGATGGAAAACGCCATCCTCCAGGCCAGCGGCAAGGAGATGCTGCCCATGATCACGATGATCGTCGGCGGCGTGGTCAAGGTCACGCTCAACTATTTCCTTGTTGCCCAGCCCCGCATCAACATCTACGGCGCGCCGGTCGGGACGCTCGCGAGCTATGTGGTGATGGCGGTGATGAACTTTGTGTTTATGTGCTTCGTGCTGGATAAAAACCCCAAGCTGCGCCACATTCTCGTCAAGCCCCTTCTCTGCTCGGCGGCGATGGGCGGCTGCGCCTGGGGGCTCTACGGGCTGACGGATCGCTTCCTGCGCTTCGGCCCGCCCAGGATCCACATGCTGCTGTGCATGGCGATCGCCATCGGGATTGCCGTGATCGTCTATTTTGTGCTTGCCATCGCCATGAAGATGATCACCCGGGAGGATATGAGCCTGATCCCGGGCGGCGAAAAGGTCGCAAAGCTGCTGCACATGCGATAAAACAGCGCCGCTGATGTGAAAAAAACACTTGATAATCCGTGCATAATATGGTAGATTATCAAGGCTGTCCATATGACGGCAAAGGCGTGAGTAATCTGCCCGGAAACGGGGCAGACTCATCATAAACGTGGCAGAACGCCCGAAATCAACTTTAGGAGGAAATCATACATGAATAAGGCAGAACTTGTTGCCGCAGTCGCTGAGAAAACCGGCCTGTCCAAGAAGGACAGCGAGAAGGCCGTCAACGCCGCTTTTGACACCATTACCGAAGCTCTCGCAGCCGGTGACAAGGTGCAGCTGGTCGGCTTCGGCGCTTTTGAGGTCAAGGAGCGCGGCGAGCGCATCGGCCGCAACCCCCAGACCAAGGAAGAGATCAAGATTCCCGCTTCCCGCGTTGCCAGCTTCAAAGTCGGCAAGGCTCTGAAGGACGCCGTCAGCAAGTAAATAATCAAAGGGGCTGTGAAAAAACAAGGTTTTTTCACAGCCCCGGTTTTTTGGCTTCACTATCTGCGCTTGTTGCGGCCCCAGAAGGTGTTGTAGCGGTCGGGCTTCCAACCGGGCTTGACGTCTTTGACGGCCTCGGCGGCGGTAATCTCCACCTCGCCGTTATCGAGGTCGATGAGCGTGTAGCGGTCGTTGCCCATGCCGAGCTCCTTCATATAGCTGAGCTGGCGCAGACCGTGGCGGCTCTCCACACGCTTGATGAGTTCCTTGCCGCCGCCGTCCGGCAGGTGATACAGCAGGTCGATGCAGGCGTTATCCACCGCGAGAACGTCCAGGGATGCGAGGATGCCCACATCCGGTGTGACCACAGGCGCGGCCTCGGGACCGGCGCAGTCGCAGTCCACGGACATGTTGCGCATGGTGTTGATGAAGCAGACGTGCGGCGCGAAGTGATCGACGGTGGCCTTGGTGCTCTCGGAGATGCGCTCCATCAGTTCCTCCTCGCGGACGTCCCAGGCTCCGACATTGGAATGGATCTCCTTCTTGCCGACGCGCCCGTCGGCACAGCCGATGCCGATGTTCTTGTTGCTGCCGCCGAAGCCGCCCATGGTGTGCCCTTTGAAGTGTGTGAGCACCAGGAGGGAGTCATAGTTGAGCATGCTCTTGCCGACGTGCATCTCTTCAAACCATTTGCCGCCCTTGACCGGCAGCGCGGCCACGCCCTCGCTGTCGGTGATATCCACGGGGCAGAAGGTCCAGCCGTTTATCTCCAGGGTCTTGCGGTGATCCTCGGTGGTGTAGCGGCTGCCCTCGTAATAGGTGTTGGTCTCGATGATGCTCGCCTCCGGGAGTCTGGAGGCCAGCAGCTCCTTGACCCAGGGGCGCGGGATGATGTTGGGGCCTTCCGCCTCGCCGGTGTGCAGCTTTACGGCCACCTTGCCGCACAGCACGGAACTGACCTTGTCATAGATCTTCTTCAAGCCTTCCTCGGACAGATCCCGGGTGAAGAACACCACCGAGCTCTCGCCCGTGCGCTCGGCAATGGGCAGATACCTGTTGCCGTTTTTTTCGGGTACTGCTTTTTTGTTGCTCATGCCGATTCCTCCAATGGTGCAAGATAATTTATTATACCACTTCCGCCCGTTTCCTTTCAAGCGAAAAGATTTCCGCATCGGGCGCGGGATTTTCCGCTGCCCGCCAGGCCATGTCGATCGCTACGGCCGCCTCGTTTTCCTCCATAGGGGCTTCGCTGCTTTTCGTGGCAAGATACATCGCAAGCAACAGTGCAGCTGCTGCCGCGACAAGCGCGATCAAGGTGATAAACTTCAGCGCAACGCGCCGGCGCTCGCTCTTTTTAACGCGCTCAAAGCCCTTCTGCGAGCTTTTATGGGAGCCGCGCCCTTCCGTTCCCCGCAGCGCACGGCAAAGGCTGCCATAGAGATGCTGCACCGCTTCCCGCTCACTGTCACCCGAATAGCTGATTTCCCGTTCGCCGCTGGCGTGGTTTTTATAGACGATATACTGACCGCCCTCATCCTGATAGAGGCCGTAGGCTTTCGGCTGTTTATAATCTTCCATCAGGTGAAAGTGATTCCTGTGCAGATGGACCCGCCGTTTTTCGCAATAGTTTCTCAGGTCGTGGATCGTTTCCGGCACATTGGGATCGATTTCCCAGTTCGGTGTGCCGCAGTACGGGCAGTGCACTCTCCGCTCGTTATATTCCTTTTTGCAGTGGTCACATTTGACGCTTATGACCGCTCGCCCCTTTCGCTGGAATATTTATCCAAGCCGAAGTATAACGCATATCTCACTGTATTGCAAGATAAAATGCTTCCGCTTGACAAATCAAAGCCCACTTTATTATAATACCATAAAAAGGGGTGAAACGCAATGCGATTGGACAAATATCTGAAGGTTTCCCGCCTTATCAAACGCCGCAGCGTGGCAAACGAAGCCTGTGACGGTGAGCGCGTCTCCGTCAACGGGCGGCAGGTCAAGGCCAGCTATCAGGTCAAGGTGGGCGACGTGATCGAGATCGCCTTCGGCAAAGGCACGCTGAAGGTAGAAGTCACGGAAATCAACGAAAACGCCAACAAGGCCAGCGCCCCGGCCATGTACAAAGAGCTTGGGGACACTGCCTTATAAATCACACAAAGGACAAACAGGGGATGTTGTTTTCACATCCCCTGTTTTGCTGCTCTGGACGCTGCCGGTTATGAGAGCTTCCTCTTGAGCTCCTGGTTCTGCTTCTTGAGCTCCTCATTCTGCTTCTCCAACGCGTCCAGCTTCTTGTTCACCGGCGCAAGCTGCTTTTTGAGCTCTCGCGCCACGGAGGCGCGCAGCATGCGGTTACGCGCCAGGCTTCCCGCAAGGGACACCGCCGCGCCGCATCCGGCAAGTGCGAGAAAAAGCCGTTTGAGATCGCGCGGATTGGCATGGGCGAGGAGCAGGCGCATCAGCTTCTGCTCCCGGGAATCGCCCCTTGTCAGCGCCAGCGGCATCAGCTCCAGAACGGGGTCACGCTCTATTTTATGTTTGCGTTTGAAAACCATGGGACAAACCTCCTGCATCGTTTTTTCCCATTATAGACCATTCCTGTGGACAGCGCAACAAAAACCTTGCTTCCCCGCCCCTTTTGCCGTATACTGATTGTATCATCAACGAAGGAGCATCCGCATGAACGAGGCCTTTATCCGAACGGAACATGTGCTGGGAAGCCCTGCCATGGAGAAGCTCGCGGCGTCCCGCGTGGCCGTTTTCGGTCTCGGCGGCGTCGGCGGTTATGTGGTGGAGGCGCTGGCGCGCTCCGGCGTGGGCGCGCTCGACCTTGTGGACAACGACCGGGTGGCGCTCTCGAACCTGAACCGCCAGATCCTTGCAACGCTCGACACCGTAGGACTCGATAAGGTCGATGCCGCCGCACAGCGGGTAAAAAGCATCAACCCCGCCTGCCGTGTTCGGACATACAAATGCTTCTACCTGCCCGAAACAAAGGGGCAGTTTGATTTCAGGCAATACGACTATGTGGTGGACGCGATCGACACCGTGGCGGGAAAGCTCGCGCTGATCGAGGAATGCCGCGCGGCCGGGACGCCGATCCTCTGCGCCATGGGTACCGGCAACAAGCGCGACCCCTCTTTGCTGCGCCTCTGCGACCTGTATGAGACGCGCAGCGACGGCCTTGCCCGGGTGATGCGCAAGGAGTGCCGCCGCCGGGGGATCGAAGCGCTCCGCGTGGTCTATTCCCCGGAGGAGCCGCTCTGCCTCGGCCCGGAGCTGCACGATCCCGATTCCCAGCGCCGCTCCATCCCCGGCTCCACCGCCTTTGTGCCCCCGGCCGCCGGGCTGCTGATTGCAAGCGAAGTGCTCAGGGCGCTGATCCGTTGACACAAAATTGTCTGCACAACAATATTCAGGAGGTACAGCATGTACGACTACGAAAGAGAGCACAGCGCCATTGTGCGCCGGGCGGGCGCGGAATGCGCGGTTCTGCTCAAGAGCAAGGGAGACTTCCCTCTCGCCGCTCCCTGCACCGTGGCGCTCTACGGCTGCGGCGCCCGCCAGACCGTCAAGGGCGGTACCGGTTCGGGCGAGGTCAACTCCCGCTACTCGGTGAACATCGAGCAGGGGCTTGAAAACGCGGGCTTCACCGTCAGCACGAAATTCTGGCTGGACAGCTACGACAGCGTCAGGGCGCAGGCGCACAAGGAGTTTGTCGCCGCCTGCAAGGCCGAGGCCAGGGCCCGCCATGTGGTGGCGGCAGTGGAATACATGGGCATTGTGATGCCGGAGCCGGAATACAACATTCCCCTCAAGGGCGCGGGCGACACGGCGATCTATGTTCTCGGGCGCATCTCCGGCGAGGGCTCCGACCGCAAGATCGTCCCCGGCGATATTCTGCTGAGCGAGACCGAGGTGCGCGACATTCTGCAGCTCAAGCAGCAGTATGCGCATTTCCTGCTGGTGCTGAACGTGGGCGGCGTGGTGGATCTCTCCCCCGTGCAGGAGGTGGAGAACATCCTGTACCTGAGCCAGCTCGGCGTAGAGACCGGGAACGTGCTGGCAGACCTCCTGCTGGGGAAGAGCTATCCCTCCGGCAAGCTGGCCAGCACCTGGGCCGCCTCGGGCGACTACCAGAGCATCGGCGATTTCGGCGGCCGGGACGACACCCAGTACCGCGAGGGCGTCTATGTGGGCTACCGTTACTTTGACACGGCGGGCGTCAAGCCCCTCTACCCCTTTGGCTTCGGTCTGGGCTATACGGAATTTGCGATCAAGCTGGCGGATGCCTCGGCTCACGGGGAGCAGATCACCCTCACCGCCGAGGTCACCAACACCGGCAAGCGCCCCGGCAAGGAGGTCGTGCAGCTCTACGCCTCCGCCCCGCACGCCTGGATGGACAAGCCCTATCAGAGCCTCGCTGCCTTCGCCAAAACGGTGGAACTGCAGCCCGGTGAGACCGGCAGCGTGACGCTGCGCTTCTGCCTGCGCGAGCTTGCGAGCTTTGACGCGCAGCAGAAGGGCTGGGTACTCGAAAAGGGCGACTACCTGCTGCGCCTCGGCAATTCCTCCGCCGATACCAAAATCGTGGCGGCGGTGCGGCTCGACAAGGCGGTATTCACCGAGAAGGTGCGCCACGCGATCGGCGCGCCCGCGTTTACCGACTGGCAGCCGGAGCTGCCCGAGGAGAAGACGCCGCGCTTTGTCAAGCTCCTGCGCGTCAAGGCGGCGGACATTGAGACCGTGAAATACGACTACGACAGCGAGCCGGCGGTCGATCCGCTGATCGAGGCGCTCTCCGACGAGGAAGCGGCGCTTTTGAACGTCGGCGCTTTTGACCCGAAGGGCGGCGTGCTCAGCGTGATCGGCAACGCCTCCCGCGCGGTGGCGGGCGCCGCCGGTGAGACCTGCGGACTTTTGAAGGACAAGGACATTCCCAGCCTTGTCATGGCGGACGGCCCCGCGGGGCTGCGTCTGTGCCCGAAGTATGTAGACACCGAAAACGGCCCCCAGGGTCTCGGCGGCGACACGCCCGAGAGCGTGACGGAGTGGATGCCGGAGGCCGTGACGCTCCTGATGAAGCTCACGAGCAAGAAGCCGAAGGTGGAGGGCGAGGTGCACGAGCAGTACGCCACCGCCATTCCCATCGGCACCGCCATCGCCCAGAGCTGGAACGAGGCGCTGGCCGAGGAGCTGGGCGATCTGGTGGGCGACGAGATGGAGCGCTTCGGCGTGCATCTCTGGCTGGCGCCGGCGCTGAACATCCACCGCGACATCCGCTGTGGGCGCAACTTTGAATATTTCTCCGAAGACCCGCTGATTTCCGGCAAGTTCGCCGCCGCGATCACGCGCGGTGTGCAGAAGCACCCGGGCTGCGGCACCACGATCAAGCACTACGCCGCCAACAACCAGGAGACCAACCGCTACGGCAGCAACAGCCAGATGAGCGAGCGTACCCTGCGGGAGATCTACCTGCGCGGCTTCGGCATCTGTGTGCGCGAAAGCCAGCCCCACGCGCTCATGACCTCCTACAACCTCTTAAACGGTACCCACAGCTCCGAGCGGCGCGGCATTCTCGAGCGCGTACTGCGCCGGGAATTCGGCTTTGAGGGCATTGTGATGACAGACTGGGTTCTTGCCGCCATGCGCTTCCGAAACAGCAAGCACGGCTTCCCCAACCCCGCGCTGGTCGCCGCCGCCGGCAACGATCTCTTCATGCCGGGCGGCAAGAAGGATCTCGACGCCATCCTCAAGGGTCTTGCCGGCCACAAGGTCACGCGCAAGCAGCTCAACATCAACGCCACCCGTGTCTATCGCATGGCGAAGAAACTGGTGAAATAATCCGAAGGGGCAGTGAAAAACAAAGTGTTTTCACTGCCCCGGTTTTGAGTCGTGAGTTTTGCGTTTTGAGATTCTTGCAGAAGTATCAAGATTTCTACTTCTATCTGCCGCATTTTCCGGAGATCGGCTCATGTAAATGATCCGTTCTCCTCAAAACTATGGGGATGTGATGTTTCACATCCCCATACTCATCTATTCCACATATTCCCCTGTATCCAGGCAGCTGTACCAGGCGAGGATCGCCGTGGCGGCCATCAGGATCAGAGAGGCGCCCATCCAGGCGTAGCACTTGGCATAGGTGGCATAGCGCTGGACATTGTATTCGCCCAGCTTGCCGACGCCGAAGAGGCTCACGAGAAAGCCCAGCCACAGCAGCGGGTGATACCACTTGAAGCCGTTTGCCTTGATGGACATGCGGCTATAGTGGATCAGCACACAGAGGATGCCCACCGCCGCGAAGATCTGCGCCAGGGAGATGAAGGCGGAGAACTTGTTGAGCTGAGAGATGAAGCGAAAATGCATCAGCGGGGAGTCGTTCCGCGTGGAATCCATGATGATCTCCACCGCGCCGTAGAGCACGAGGGCAAAGCGCACCGTGTTCCCATCGCCGGGGCAGGGCCACTTCATCCAGCGCTCTTCATCCGCCAGGTAGAAGCGCCATACCACGATCGTCACCACCAGCATGGCGAGGAAGGCGATGAAGAAGCTGGCAAAGCGCCAGGTCACGTTGCCGGCCGCGTCCACGCTCGCCACCGCAAAGGGCAGGCGCTGGAAAAGCGGCGTCTTGACGGTGATGCGCCCGCGGCAGGTGGTGTTGAAAAGCGCGCTCAAGCGGATGAAGGCGACCAGCAGGCAGAGCCCGGGCGCCGCCGCGTCGAGCAGAGCGCTGACGCTCCCGGTGAGGCGCAGCTTCTTGGTGAGGAAGGCCGCGAGCCACACGCCGAAGAACATCCCCTGCAGGCAGAAGCTGCCGCGGTTGAAGTCCGTGAAGGCCGCTGTGAACGAGGCGTACACCTCGCCGGTGAAGTACCAGTGGAGGAAGCGGCTGAACACGACGCCGAAGACAAGCCCCATCACGCTCATGGCGAGCACCGCCGTGATCCCCTCTTTTCTGCGGGCATAGAGGCCGCAGCTAAGGACGACCGCCAGCAGAATCCCCACGCTGATCGTCACCGCGCTCATCTGAAATACGGCAAAGTCAAGATCCAGAACGTAATCCATCAGTTGACGCCTCCTTCCCCGTTGCTGCCCACAGCGGACGCGAAGTAAATGATATCGCTGACCAGGCGCTCCGACGCCCAGTCCACATGGTTATAGGGTACGCCCTGCCAGACGATCTCGCTGGTCTGGCCGCCGTCGAGGCCGTAGGCGGTGATGACGCCCTTGCGCTCGAAGAACTCCGCCATCTTGTTGACGGTGCAGTTGGCGGCGTTGGAGCCGTGGTTGACCGTCATAAACAGATAGTGCAGCTTATCCTTGACGCCGATGCCGGCGCGGGAATAGGCCGTATCCACCTCACCCGCGGGGTACCAGCTCGTGGTCTGCGCCACACCGTCACGCACGAGGATCGGGCCAAAGGCAAGGGAGAAGACCACGTCGTTCTCCGCCATCCACTGACGGATGGAGTCCTCGGTATTTTCCTCGCCCAGCTCCTTGTACAGGAAATCGCCGTCGGCGGTGACAAAGAGCGTGTCAAAGCAGTTGTACTTCTTATAGCTGCCGGTGTAGGTCGAGGTGTTGAAGCGGTAAAGCTCGCGGTTATAGGCCACGATGCCGAAGTCGCGGAATGCGTAGTAATCGGCGTTCATGGCGACGACGCAGTTGGTGGAGGCGGCAAGCTCGGTGGCAAAGTAGTAGTTATAGGAGCCGAAGCTGTCGTCCGCCAGCTTGCGCCTGAACTGGGAACCGTCACGCACCTTGATCTCCGCGAAGCTGCAGCAGCGCCCGTCGATGTCCTCCTTCCAGAGGATGGTCAGGATGGAGTCGTCCAGATAATACTTGATCTCCTCGGCATAGAGGCCGGTGTAGAAGTTGGCATTCGGGTCAAAGGCCACTTCCTCGTCCTCGCGCAGAAGGCCGCTCTCGCGCGCCTGCCGGATCACATCAAGGATCTTCTCCGCCTGGTCGACCGGCACAGAGCCGAAGGCGCCCGGGTTCGGCGCGGGCGCTACCAGCGCGTCCTCCGGGATATAGTAGCGGATGGGCTCGGGCGTCGGTTCCGGGGTCGGCTCCGGCGTAATCTCCGGGGCTTCCGTATCGGGCAGAGCCGGGGTCATCACCGCAACCGGCGTCTCCGTGACCACAGACGCAGCTGTGGCGACCGGCGCGGCTGTCGCGCGCGGCTGCGCGGCGACGCCCATGGGGTGCAGATTGTTGAGCGACCACCACAGCCCCAGGCACAAAAGCCCCAGCAGCAGCAGATTCAGAAGCAGCCGCAGGCCGACAGGCAGGGGCTTGAACACCTCCTTCGGCTCCTCGTCCTCATCATCGTCAAAGTCCGGAGCGTAAGCCTCCGTTTCGTCGCGCTGCGGGAAGAAGCCGCTGTCTTCCTCGGGCTCTTCCTCCGCAAACGCCTCGACCTCCTCCGCGGGTTCGACATAAGCTTCCGCCTCCGCTTCTGCCCGGAGATCGTCCGGCAGCGTCGGCGGCTCCGGCGGCGCGGCATCGGGGGACGGCATGTTAAATTCCGCCAGGATATCATCAAGATTCAAATCATCGTTCATTGTCATCCGTCTCTTTGCATCAATTTTTGTCCCAGCATACAACAGGACACTTTATTATAACACGGCAGTGCCGTTTCCTCAACAGCAAATCCAGGAAAAAAGCCGTTTTTACCTCGCCATGACGCGCATGTACCAATTGAAACTGACGCTGAAGAGTCCGAAAATATCCGCTAAGCGCTAAACACTAATACTATTATCCAATAAGAAGGCTTGGAATTTTCGCGGCCAGAATTGTGTCAGGCGAGGCAGCGTCCGCAGGGAATACTTTGTGTATTTACAAGGACGAACAACAATTCTCACAGCCACAAAAGCATTATTCTTCGGTTTTCTCCTGCGTTGGCGGTTCGGTCTGCGTCTGCTCACCCTCGCTGATCTGCGGGGCCGCGGGCGCTTCGTCGCTCATGGAGATCTTGCGGGCGGGCCGCTCGATGGTCTTATCCTTCGCGGCAAGCTTCGCCTGCTTGACGCTCTCGGGCATGAACTCGCCATGTTCAAAGAAGTAGTCAAACTCCTCGCCTTCCATGGTCTCATGCGTCAACAGATACTCCGCAATGGCGCGAAGTTCATCCGCATGCTCTGTGAGGATCTTCTCACAGTCGGCGGCGGCACGGTCAAAGATGGCCTTGACCTCCTCGTCGATGGCGGCGGCGGTCTCCTCGGAATAGCTCTTGGTCTGGCCGAAATCGCGCCCGATGAAGATCGAGTGGCCGGAGCTGTCGTAGGAGATGGGGCCGAGACGCTCACTCATGCCGTACTTGGTGACCATGTCGCGCGCCATGGAGCTGGCCTGCTGAATATCGCCGGAAGCGCCGGTGGAGATGTCCTCAAGGAAGAGTCTCTCCGCCGTGCGGCCGCCGAGAGCGACCACGATGTTTTCATAGAGCTCCGCGCGGGAGGTGAAGTTCTCCACATCCTCCTGCGGGCGGAAGAGCGTGAAGCCGCCGGCGGGTCCGCGGGGAATGATCGTGATATAGTGCACCGGATCCACATTCTTGCAGAACTTCGCGGCGACGGCGTGGCCGGACTCGTGGTAGGCGGTCAGGCGGCGCGCCTTGTCGCTCATCTTGCGGCTCTTCTTCTCCGGGCCCATCTGCACCTTCAGGATGGCCTCATCAATATCCTCCTGCGTGACGAAGCGATGCTTGCGCCGCACGGCGAGCAGCGCGGCCTCGTTCATGAGGTTTTCGAGATCCGCGCCCGCGAAGCCGGGCGTACCCTTGGCGATGCTATTGAGGTCAACGTCCTCGGCAAGCTGCTTGTCGCGGGAATGGATCTTCAAAATGGCCTCGCGCCCCTTGATGTCGGGCAGACCGACATAGACCTGGCGGTCAAAGCGGCCGGGACGCAGCAGCGCGTTATCCAGAATATCGGCGCGGTTGGTGGCCGCCATGACGATAACGCCCTCGTTGTTGCCGAAGCCGTCCATCTCCACAAGCAGTTGGTTCAAGGTCTGCTCGCGCTCGTCATGCCCGCCGCCGAGGCCGGAGCCTCTCTGACGGCCGACCGCGTCGATCTCGTCGATGAAGATGATGGCGGGGGCGACCTTCTTGGCCTGGTCGAACAGATCGCGCACACGGCCAGCGCCGACGCCGACGTAGAGTTCTACGAAGTCAGAGCCGGAGATGGACAGGAACTGCACATCCGCCTCCCCTGCCACGGCCTTGGCAAGCAGGGTCTTGCCGGTGCCCGGAGGGCCGACCAGCAAAACGCCCTTGGGGATGCGCGCGCCCATGGCGGTGTAGGCCTTGGGGTCCTTGAGGAAATCGACGATCTCCGCCAGCTCCTCCTTCTCCTCGTCGCAGCCTGCCACGTCACGGAAGGTCTTCTTGTTCTTCTCCTCGCTGCCGAGGCGGGTGCGCGCCTTGCTGAAGCGGGCAACGCCGCCGGCGCCGCCGCCACCCATGCGGTTCATCATCACATACCACAGCACCATCGCGCCGCCCATGAGCAGCAGGTAGGGAATGATGCTGGCCCACCAGGGCACCACATAGCCCGGCTCATAGTTGTAGTCCTCGAGGATGCCGCTGGCCTTCTGCTGGGCGATCAGCTCATGGAAGTCCTCATAAAAGACCGAGAAATTGTAGAGGTCATAGGTCATTTCCTCGGTGACCTCGGGATCGTCCGTGCGCACTTCGAGATACAGCACGGTGCCGGAGGAACCGGGGCGGGTGGCAAAATACTTGACCTTCTCCTGCCGGAAGAGATCCACCAGGTCGGAATAGCTCTTGACCTCATTGGCCGGCTCCGTGCGCGTCATGGTGAAGATGACCGCCACCATGATGATCAGCAGCAGCGCGTAAAAGCCAAGATCACGGGTTCTGTTTCGATTGGGTTTCAAACAAACACTTCCTTTTCGTCAGAAGAAGCCTGCTCCGTTTCGTTTTCGCGCTTTCCGCAAGCGCCACGAAAACTGCAGATCAGCAGTCTCCTTCTTCCTCTCCGACGCAGGCTCAAAGGATCGAGCCTGCGCAGCTAAGTCGATTTAGCTATAGATTTCCGGCTTCAGCACGCCGATAAACGGCAGGTTCCGGTATCTTTCGTTGTAGTCGAGCCCGTAGCCCACAACAAAGGCGTCGGGGATCTCAAAGCAGGAGTAATCGGCGTAAATGTCCGCCTTGCGGCGGGCGGGCTTATCCATCAGCGTCGCCACGGCGATGGAGGCGGGCTTGCGCACCATGAGATAGTTTTTCAGATAGTTGAGCGTGATGCCGGAGTCAAGGATATCCTCCACCAGGATCAGGTGCCGTCCCTCGATGTCCTGGCTCAGATCCTTGTTGATCTTCACGGCGCCGGTGGAGGTGGTGCCGCTGTAAGAGGACACCGCCATAAAGTCCATGGAGCAGTTGATGTCCACATGGCGCATCAGATCCGCCATAAAGATAAAGCAGCCCTTCAGCACGCCGACAAAGATCGGGTCCTTGTCCTTGTAATCCGCGGTGATTTTCCTGCCGATCCCGGCTACCGCCGCTTCCAGCTCTTCCTCGGTGATCAGAACTCTCTCGATCGCTTCTTTCACGTCATATCCTCCAGATTTTCTATCATCAGCCGGAGCACCGTGTCCCCCTCAGAGGGCAGCGTCCTCTCCTCCACGGCGAGGCCGTGGACGGCGAGAATGCCCGCCCCGTCGCGGAAAACCGGCGTCCGGTCGCGCTGGGTCCGGGAGTATCCGGCTTCGGCAAAGAGCGCCTTCAGGCTCTTGCCGCAGCCGCGGCGCGCGGGATGCATCCGATCCCCCGGACGGCGTCCGGTACAGAGGATTTCGCTCCCGCATAGTTTCTCATATTTAAAGCAATAAGTCTTGAACAAGCTATTAATTTTTTGATTGTATTCAATCAGTTCTGCCTTCACGCGGATGCCCGCCTCCGGGATCTCCACGCTCTCACCGGGGCGGAGCACGCGATCCGGGATCGTGACGATCTCCGGCGTTTCAAAGTACAGCCTTCCCTGTTCCCGGCGCAGCCGCTGCCCGGGCAGGTCGAGAAATCCAAGCCCCTCGCCGCGGCAGAATCGCAGCACACCCTCCACATGCTCAGCGCTAAGGCTGTTTTTGCAGAGTTTTCTCACCACGCGGGAAGAAACGGATGGGTGCAGTTCGAGCAGTTCCCCCACCGGAACGCTTCCGGCTTTGTACTGCTTCTCGATAAAGCTCTGGGCGAGGCTGTCCAAAAGCGCCTCGTCCCGCCGCAGGAGCTTTGCGGTCTCGCCAAGCGACTGCACAAGGGCGGGGTTTAGCTCCCGCAGAACGGGCAGCACGCTATGGCGGAAGCGGTTGCGGCGATAGCACTCATCGGCGTTGCTCTGATCCTCCACATGGGGCAGAGCATTCTCCGCCAAATACGCTTCGATCTCGGCGCGGGATGTCTCCAGCAGCGGGCGCACGATGCGCCCTCTCTGGGGCGGGATGCCGCAAAGCCCGCGCAAGCCGCTTCCCCGGGTCAGATTCATCAGCAGAGTCTCGGCGTTATCATCCGCGTTGTGGGCGGTGGCGATTATATCACAGCCAAGCGCGTCCGCGGTTTTTTCGAGAAAGGCGTAGCGCAGCTCCCGCGCGGCCTCTTCGATGCCCAGGTGACGGGCTTTGGCATGAGCCGACACGTCGCCGTGCTCTATGATACAGTTTATGCCGTATTTGCGGCAGAAATCCGCCACAAAGCAAGCGTCGTTTTGAGAATCCGCCCCGCGCAGACCGTGCTCGTAGTGGGCGGCGCAGACCTCGATGCCGAGCGCCTGCCGCCTCGACCAGAGCAAATGCAGCAGGCAGATCGAATCGCTCCCGCCCGAGACGGCGCAGAGCACCCGGCTGCCGCGCGGCAGAAGGGACTCAGTAATCCTCATGCCGCCGCTCCAGAGAGCTGAAGGAGGTGTATTCCGGCAGCCAGTTGAGCTCCACCGTACCGGTGGCGCCCTTGCGGTTTTTTAGAATGATCGCCTCGGCCAGGTTGGGGTTCTCGCTCTCGCGGTTATAGTAGCCCTCGCGGTAGAGGCCGATGACCACGTCCGCGTCCTGCTCGATGGCGCCGGATTCGCGCAGGTCACTGAGCTGCGGGCGCTTATCCTGGCGAGACTCGTTTGCACGGCTGAGCTGGCTCAGGCATACGACGGGGACGTTCAGTTCCTTCGCCATGATCTTGAGCATACGGCTGATGTCGCTGACGGCCTGGGTGCGGCTCTCGTTTGACCAGTTGTGCCCGCTGCCCGAGGACTGCATGAGCTGCAGATAGTCGATCACGATGAGGTCGATCTTCGGCAGTCTCCGGCACTGGGCGTTCATGTCCGAAACCGAGAGGGTGGGGTTATCGTCGATGCGGATGTCCGCCGCCGCGAGCGCCTGTGCCGCTTCGGAGACCTCGCGCCATTGCTGGGGGGAAAGCTCGCCCGTCAGCAGGTTTTTGAGCGGCACCAGCGCCGCGCGGGAGAGCAGGCGCATGGCAAGCTGCTCCCGGCTCATTTCCAGTGAGAAGATCGCCACGGTTTTGCCAAGATTCAAGCCCGCGTAGAGCGCAAAGTTCAGGCCGATACTGGTCTTGCCCATGCCCGGCCGCCCGGCGGCGAGGATCAGCTCGGACTTGTTGAGGCCGAGGATCGTGCTGTCCAGATCGGGAAGACCCGTGGACAGGCCGGGGATCTTGTTGCCGGAGTTTGCCGCCTCGTTTAACTCGTCGAACACGTTCTGCACCACGGAGGAGATGGGCAGCAAGCCGCCCACGTTCCGCCCGCTGCGCAGGGCGTAGATCTTCTGCTCGGCGATCTCCAGCGCGGTGTCGGCCTCGCCGGTCCCCTCATAGACAAGGGTATTGATCTCATCCGCCGCCTCGCCCAGCCGCCGCAGCAGCGCGCGGTCGCGCACAATGGCCGCGTATTCCAGCACGTTCGCCGCCGTGGGCGTGACGCGCATGATCTCCGCCACATAGCTCTCGCAGGTATCCGTCCAGACGCCGCGCACCTTCATCTGATCGAGCACGGTGACAGGGTCGATCGTCTGACCGTAGGAGAACATGGCGAACATGGTCTCGAAGATGTCGCGGTTGAGCTTGATGTAGAACTCATCCGCCTTCAGATGCTCCAGCACTTCGGGGATGCAGCGCGCGTCAATGAGCATGGAGCCGATGACCGCCTGCTCCGCCGGGGCGGAGTGCGGTGTTTTTTTGCCTAACAGCTCGTCCATTCCAAAGCCTTCCTTGTTTGAGGAGATGCGCAAAGTGAACAGTTAACAGTGAATCGTGAATCGTTGCGGTGTCGCCTCGCGACTGATTGAATTTGTCCCCGAAGGGGACTCCTTATCTTTTCACTTTTCACTATTCTCTTTTCACGTTTATTTATCCTCGATCACCAGTACGTTGATCGTGCCGCTGACCTCGTAGCCGAGCTTGGCCTTGACGGTAAAGCTGCCGAAGTTCTTGATGGGCTCGGCCTGGACGATCTTGTTCTTTTCGATGTCGATGTCGAACTGCTCCTTGAGCGCCTTGCTGATGGCCTCGGAGGTGACAGCGCCGAAGAGCTTGCCGCCCGCGCCCGCCTTGGCGCGCACGGTGACCTGCACACCCTCGAGCTTCTTGGCGTTGGCCTCGGCCTCCGCCTTTTCGCGGGCGGCCTGGGCGGCCTTGGCCTTCTCCTTGAGCTTGAAGGCGTTGATGGCGTCGGGCGTGGCTTCGGAGGCCAGGCCGCGCGGCAGCAGGTAGTTGCGGGCGTAGCCGATGGAGACCTCCTTCATCTCGCCCTTCTTGCCCTGACCGCGTACGTCGGTATTGAAAATGACTTTCATTGTATGATCTCCTTTCCAAAATGTCCCCTGCGGGAACAGGTGAATCGTGAACAGTGAGAAGTGAACAATTGTGGTGTCCCCTTCGGGGACAAATGATATGCGTCGCGAAGCGACACCTTAACGATTCACGATTCTCTATTCACTTTTCACACTATTTTATCCAAAGTATTCGTCGATCGCCATATAGACGGTCTTTACGGCATCGTCCAGTGCGGTGTCCTTGAGCTGCGCCGCCGCGGCGCTGCGGTTGCCGCCGCCGCCCAGCTTCTCCATCAAAATCTGCACGTTCACATCCCCGATGGAGCGGGCGGAGATGTTAATGTTCCCCTTCCCGTCGGGCGAAACCACCACAGAGGCGTCCACGCCCGAGATGTTCAGAAGCTCATCCGCCGCCTTGGCCGCCACCACGCGGTTCTGCGGCTCGTCGGGCGCGGCAACTGCTACCTTGCCGTGCAGCGTCGCCTGCTGCAGGATCTTGTAGCAGACCGGCAGTTCGCCGCTCTCGACCCTTTCCCGGAAAGCGGCATAATACTTCGGCGTAGCCGTATTGCTAAGCATTGGCCGCTCTCCTTTCTGTCAGTTACGATTTTCCGCCTTTGCCGCCTTTGCCAGGTCTTCTTGTCCATTCGTTCGGATCATGGTCCATAGGCGTTTGCCATGGATCCAGATTACGATTGTATCTGTCAACTTTTTTGCGATTTCTAAATACATCGTTAACGAACGACCGGCCCTGCTTGGTGGCTGCTTTCCTGTCTCCACGTGCGGTAAGCATTGTATTGACCATTCGTTTTATACCGCCTCGAATTGTCAGCGTTGCGTTGGCACGCTTCGTGTCAAGCTTAAGCTGTTTCATGCGTGTACCCTTCTCAATATCGAGACGATCTGTTTCGGCTCTTGCCTTGTCAGCGCCAGCCTTTGCTTCATCTGCTTTTGCCCGGGCTTCCGTTTCAGCTTTTCTTATTTCAGCCTGCTTCGTCTGCTCTTTAAGCTTAAGCATCTCATATGTCTTGTTTTCTTTATCTTCCCTGCGCCGTTCTCTTTCAGCTTTACTCTTTAAATATACGCCGATGAGCTTTTCCCCGGCTACTCTGGCAGGGCTCTTGCTGATTTCACGGTATTCCTGTTCAAGCTTTGCCCGTTCGATCTTTTTACGGAGTTCTTCATCGGTCATATTCTTTGGATTACTTTTTCGGCGCTGTTCCTTATAATCTGCAATACGCTTTGCACGCTCGGCCTTTCTTTCGCTTCTTGCAGCCTGCTTCGCAGCTTTTCTTTCAGCGCGACCTTCTCCCCATCCCTCTCTGGCCTTCCTCAGCCTGAGACCTAACGGGGTCCATTCTCCACTCTCTGTCTGGTACCTCCTGACGCCGTTCTTTGAACCTTTCGTCCGGTAATGCGCCAGAGTATCCTGCCCGTTCGGCAGGCTGTAACCATAAAAAGGTGCATCCCACCCGTCAAACGTAGCCATAGGCATCTCTCCTGTAGTAATTTTAGGCATAAAAAAACAGAGCCCTTGCTTTCGCAAAAGCTCTTTACGTAAAATAGCTTATCTACTGATCCTCGTGATCCAGTCGATGAATATGAAAGCAGGCACCCCGAAAACAAGGAACGAACCGATTGCTCCATACCATCCAATATTCCCGATTATTAGCGAAGGAACTAACAAAATAAGGCCTATCAAAAATAGAACACCGCATATCTTCCATTTTAGGGTTTTCATCCGAAGCTCACGCCGCATCATCTTCTGACGAAGCAGGCTTTCCTGCTCTTCATAACTGGCCCGCTTAATCTCTGCAGTGTTGTCGATCTTAACTTCGATCTTCTTCAGATTTTCGTCTGTGACCTTGGCACCGCAGTATCTGCAAAACTTACTGTCGTCCTGAATGGACGCTCCACATTCCGTACACTTGGCTGCCATACAAAATACCTCCGAATCTCTTGTACAGCTATTTTAGCATGGTATTAGGGTTTCTTCAATCCTCTTCGATATACTCCACCGGATAGATTGTTTCGGCGTGGCCTTCAAGTCTGCTCTTAGATGCAAGCATCCACTCGGTCTTGGCCAGTGTCTCCTGAATTGCTTTCAGAACCGTCCCATTATCGGGAGGGTCAAATAACAGAAGTACACTGTAGCCGAGCCATGTCTTGATTGCAGCCAGCTTGGACTCCCCGGTGCTGAGCCAATCGCTCCAGGTCTCGGACTCTCCGGTAATGTTAAAGCCGTTGATTCCGATACCGAGCTGATGATGAGCAATCATCATCTGGCTATTGATCAGCGGAATAAGCTGCTGGTCGAATCCGGTGTCTTCTTCATCCACATTACACATCGACCTCACGGAAACGAGGATCGAATTCTCAACAGTCTGAACTTCACTCATGATGCATCCTCCTTACTTCCATGGGCATGTGTCGTTGGGTCTTCGGACAATAAGTCCTTGCGGTAAAAGCGCTTTGTTTCCCCAGGTAATCGCCTGGTGGGTCTTGAACGAACAACTGATCAGAAACTCAGGATCATACAGGCAGGGGTCATCGTTCTTCAGTTGCTCAAGCGTTACCGGGTTCATATGATGTACATATATGTTACCCATAATCTTCCAGCCCTTGAGTCCGAGATCATAACCTCCGTCACGCAGGACCACTTCATTCTTTGCATCCCTCCATCGCTCACTGTGGTAGAAAACCTGGTTCAAATATCGGGCATAGCCGAAGAGTTCTTCTCCGACTTCGCCATCAAGCGCAAGATACTCAAAACGCTCTTCAAGCGTGTCAAGTCTTATCAGTTCGGAATAACAGCGAATGGTATCAGCCTGGATAGTCATCCGGAACTTCCTCCCACTCGCCGTCTTTTCCGGTATAAGCCGCGATTGCCTTGATGACCTCTTCGTATTTCCGGTCCTGTTCCTCAGCGGCCTCGATAGCTTTCTTCTTTGCCTTTA
>CACZXQ010000047.1 GCA_902785115.1 Oscillospiraceae bacterium
ATCATTATGTTTTCACTGCGCAGGCGGCTGATAGCGACGCAAAGCTAGTCCTTTAGGGCCGCCCCTACAGCAACTCTCACCGTTTTGAGACAGCCCCTTTTTCGTTCAGTTTTCAGTTTTGACGCCTATCATCGATGCTGTAAATATTCCCGAATGGGACACAACAACTTTTCACTCTTCACTGACCACTGACCACTGACCACTGGCCACCGGCCACTACCACAAGCTCCTCGCCTCGAGATAGTACCGCTTCTCCCTCGCCTTGCCCATGGAGAAGCTCTTGCGCGGAAGGGCGCCCAGGGTCTCGACGCCCGGGAAGAGCTCTTCTTTTTTCATCTTCGGCAGCAGGAAGCCCACGGCGTTCTCACCCTTTGCCAGTGCGCGCAGGCTTTCCTCGCCGTGGATGTAGTCGAGCTCGCCGGCGTGTTTTTTAAGATAGCCGTCCAGAAAGTCCTGCACCGCCGCGAGCGCAAGACCGGGAACATGGATCACGCATTCCCTTTCCCCGCTCACGAGCGTCACCGCTTCCCCCGCGTCCGTATCGAGCGCCGCTTTCGCGCCTTCGATCAGCCTTTCCGCGTCACAGCTTGTGACGACGCGGTGGATGGCCTCCCACTTCTGGGCGGGGCTGTGCAGATTCTCGAGCTCCACCAGCGCGTATCGGAGCGGATGCTCCGTCACGCCCGGATGCGCCGCCTTATACGCTTCCCAGCAGGCCTTGGCGGTGGCGAGGGAGTGGTTCCCGTCCCCCACCGCGAAAACGAGCGCGCGGCCTTTGGCGTAAGCGTCCAGCCGCTCGCGCAGCTTGCGGGCGATCACGCCCTCCATGAGCCAGCCCGCGATGTGTCCGCCGCCCTGCATCAGTTCAAAGTCGTAGAGCTTGGGAAGGGCGGCTTTTTGCCGTCCAACGAGGCCGATCACCAGATCGTCGGGATCGTCCATCAGCAGCAGCGTGTGCGGCAGCTCCAGCGCCGCGCCCTCGCGGATGCGCATACGCGGCGGGATACGCTCGGGCACCGTGGCTTCCGTTGCGCGCACCGGGGTCTTGCTGTCCGGCGCGTAGTCGTAGCACTCCAGATCCAGCATGCCCACCACGCCCTGGCGGACGCTGCCGTCCGAAAGACAGCGCTCGACATAGACAAAGGCGTTTTTGTATTCCCGGAAGAGCCCGCTCTGCAGGTACTCCTCCATCCTCCGATGGATGCTGTCAGCCACCTCTGTATTGTCCTGACCCAGCCGTGCCTCCGGCAGGATGAGCCGCAGCGCGGAGGGAGCATTTCCCACGAGCGTCTCCGTCTCCTGCCAGTATCCCGGCTCAGAGGAGAACTGGTCGCAGGCAATTACCGCCCATTTGTCCAGGTCTTTCTCCCGCGGCAGCAAAATGTCGGCAGATTGAAAAATCGTCATGGCGTCTCCGTCCCTTCGTCAATGATTTCCGTCAGCAGCGCGAGCACGAGCCGCCGGTTTTCCGGCGCGTCGTCCACGCAGGTGCTGAGCGTGAGGATATGATCCTCCAGCGCGATCTCCGTGTCCCCGGGAACGACGGTGCCGGGGGCGGTGCTGTTGATGACGGTCTGCAGGTAGTCGATGCGATCCTGCATGACGGTCTCGTTATACACCGCATCGATCAGCAGATCGGGGAAGATCGTGCTGGCGAAGATTTTATAATGGTACTCCGCCGCCGGGGTGTAGATGATGATCTCCCGGTGACTCATCAAGAAATCGTAGTCCGCGAAATCCCGCAGCGCGCCGAACATCGACCCGTCCGCCATGTTGTGGGCATAGAGGATCGTGTTGAAGCGGGAGAAGTCCTTCGGCACGCCGCCGAACGAGAACACGCAGCCGGGCAGCCCCTCGCTCTCGTCCAGATTGCGGTTCAAGTAGTATTCATCGTCCCCCGCCCGCTGCAGCACGGGATAGCTCACCGTGGTGCCGGGAATCTCGATCCAGGCGTAAATATCGTCGTTCATGGTTCTCAGCGCGTCAAACTCGATCGGTGAGACGTAGGGGATCGGCGTCGGCGTTGGATTCGGCGTGGGTTCGGGTGTCGGTTCGGGTGTGGGCGCGGCGGCGGCTTTCGACTGCGCCGTCCTGCTGTGCGCGTCGAGCATCTGACCGGTCACGATCAGCGCGGCGGCTGCCAGCAGAAGCAGCAGAACGATCACAATGGCTGTGCTTCGTTTCATAGGGCTCATTCGATCTTCACGCCCATGCGTCTCCCGTTCAGCTCATAGCTGAGCGTGAGGCCGTTGTCGTTTTCCACGCGGATGTTCTTCGCCTCGCGGTTGCGGAGCGCCTGGGCGTAGTGCGCCTTCGCCACCGCGCCGTATTTCGCCATGTTGTCCGAGTGCAGCAGCACGCCGCCGAGCACGCTGTTGACCGTGAGGAGGACGTACTTCTGCTCATCCGTGAGCTTCAGGTTGTCGCTGCGCAGGAAGAACACGTCCGGATCGTTGAGCCAGGCGCGGCCGTTGAGTTCCCGGCGGAAGACGGTGTTCATGATCGATTGCCGGGTGGAGACGCGCTCGCGGTGGGCAAGGCGCATATGGGGCTTATCGTCCCAGTCAAGACCCACGTCGCAGCCGATGCGGCAGTAGTCCACCAAGCCGAAGGCGGGCATCAGCGGTACGCCGCAGCCGAGGATCAGCTTCTCACCGCAGAGCCTTCTGAGAAGCTCCATGGCGCGCCTCATACGCGCGGCGCGGCTCTCGTCCTGCGCTGCCAAGGGCGCGGCGGCATAGAGGAAGTCGAGCTTCACAAGGTCGTAGCCCCAGTCGTTCAAGACCCGGTCAAAGACCTTTTCGAGATAGGCGATCACCGCGGGATGGTCGATATCCAGCGCGAAGAAGTCGCCCCAGTTGCAGCCGGCGCGCCAGGGCTTGCCGTTTTCGTCCTTCAAGAACCAGTCCTGATGCTCGCGGTAGAGCGTGGAGGCCTTGTTCGCCACGAAGGGCGCAAGCCACAGTCCCGCGCGAAAGCCCGCGGCGTGGATGGTGTCCGCGGCCTGCTTCATCCCCTCGGGGAACTTCTCGCCGTCGGCCTCCAGCCAGTCGCCCACGTTCACTTCCCAGCCGTCGTCGATCTGGAACAGATCGCCCGGCTGCAGCTGTCCCTTGCAGCCCTCGAGATCCTCGCGGATGCTCTGGACGCTGATGTCCTCATAGCGGTTATACCAGCTCGTATAGCCCGCGATCTTCTCCTGCGTTCTGGCCTTCACGCCGAGCGCGCCGAACCAGTCGTCAAAAACCATGTCCTCGCTCCCGTGGGCAAAGTAGAGGTCGAAGGCGTGAAAGTCCCCGCCGCAGCGCAGCCCCGCGCAGTCGCGCTCGATGCGCAGCTCGTGGCTTGCGCAGTCATAGCGGAAGAGGGTATAGCCCGGGTGCTCGTCCAGCGAGCCGATCAGGCGGAAATCTTCGCCCTCGCGGAAGTAGCAGTAGCTCTCCCCGTGGGTGACGCCCTCCTTCTCCGGGTAATTGACCCAGTTGTAGTCTCCGTAGCGGTCGAGGCCGTAGTGCTTGATGAGTGCCTTCGGCAGACGCGAAACGCCGTGGGTGCGCCCCACCCGGGAATGCTCCGTGCTGTAGGTCCAGCTCTGGTAGCCGTTCATGAAGACCCGGCCCTCGCTGCTCATGGGCACGTTCAGGGAGGCCTCCACCTTGACGATCGTATCCTCCGGCAGATTCTCCACGATGTGCAGCGCCCCGTGGGGGCGGTCACAGCCGCCGAACACCGGCGGGTGATTTTTCAGCGTGATCTTATAATTAAAGCGATTTGCCATCTCTTTCTCTCCTCACTTAACCGTAAAATCGACCACAACGCTGCCGCAGCCCCCGGCGGAGAGGGTGAGGCTTCCTTTGCCGCGTGTGCCCTTGGTCTTCACATAACAGCCGCACATGCCGCCCTCGGCGGTGACCGCGTCCGGCCCCACAAGGGTGATCGCGCCGCGGGTCTTGAGCTTCACGGGAAGCTGGGCATAGGGGGCGGGATTTCCGTTCTCGTCGAGGATGCGCACGCGCACCGCCGCCATGTCGTAGCTCTCGCCCTCGTGCAGCACGGTCTGGCTCACGCGCACCTCAAGATGCAGCTCCATGCCGGGGCAGCGGGTCTGGCTCACCACCGGTACGCCGTCCTTCACGCCCTCGAAGCGCCAGCGGGTCGCCTCGCCGCCCCAGTTGCCCACATACTTGCCGTAGAGCGCAACACCGTCTTCAAACTTCATGTTGTAGCGCATCATGCAGTAGAGCATCTTGGCCTTGTCGGCGGCGGGCATATTGCTCATGCCGTACTTGCCGGCGGAGATCAGCGCCTCCTTCAAGGGCTGCGCCTGGGCTTTGGGAAAGCCCTCCTGCGTCTCCAAGAGGCAGCCGATCGTGTCGTCGATCAGCACCGGGCCGTGCTGCAGCCCGTCCCAGCCCTTGGGGGTAAAGGAGGCCACAAAGTTGTCGTTTTTATACAGATCCACGCGATCCGCGTTGGTGAAAACGTAAATATCCCCGATGTTGCCGCCGGGATAGTCCCCGATGTCCATGGGGTTTCCGACCTCAAGCACGGGGCTTTCATCCCCCTGGCTTGCGTAGAGCGCGGCGGCAAGCTTCGGGTTGCGGAAGGCGTCGAGCACGCCGTGGTAGCAGACCTTGTCGCCGGAGCCGAAGTCCTTGTGGGTGGGATAGTCGAACATGCACCAGCCGAAGCAGCCGGCGTGTTCTCCGTCGGCCATGGCGGCGTTCAGGACTCTCGCGTGGCGCAGGGCATGCTCCTGACGCTTGCTCCAGGGGTCAAAGCTCTTGGTGGGGAACATATGCCCGCTGTGCTCGGAGATGAGCAGCGCCTTATTCATATCGGGCGTGACCTTGTCCTTGGGGCGGCAGCCGGGATTTTCCCCGGTGTGGGAGAAGTCGTTGAAGGCGTACACGTCCTCGAGCAGGCTGCTCTTTTCAATATAGCGCACGCCGGAGGTGGGGCGGCTGGAATCCAGCTCACGGCAGAGGGCGTTGGTGCGCTTGTAGAATTCGTCGTTGTCCTGGCTCTCGTTGATGCGAACGCCCCAGAGCACGATGCTCGGGTGGCTGCGGTACTGCGTCACCATCTCCCGCACGTTCTCCACCGCCTGATCCTGCCAGGCCGCGTCCCCCACATGCTGCCAGCCGGGGATCTCGGTGAAGACCATCAGCCCCAGCTCGTCGCAGGCGTCGATAAAGTGCCGGCTCTGGGGATAGTGGGAGGTGCGCACGGCGTTGCAGTGCAGCTCCTCCTTCAGAATGCGCGCGTCCTCAAACTGCAGGTGCGCCGGGGCGGCGTAGCCGATGTAGGGGTAGCACTGATGGCGGTTTAAGCCGCGCAGGAAGCTCTTCTTCCCGTTGAGGTAGAAGCCGTCGGCGCGAAAGTCCACCGTGCGGAAGCCGAAGCGTTTCTCCTGCGTGTCGAGCACCTGCATGTGCTTATCCAGCAGCTCCGCGCGCAGGGTGTAGAGCTTGGGGTTCTCCGGGCTCCAGGGCTTGGCATAAGGTACACGCATGGTGAAGCGCTCGTTTCCGATCTCGCTTGCCAGGCACTTCTCCCCGTCCCAGACGGAAAGGCGCACCAGCCTGTCTTCCCCGACAAGCGTAAGCTGCGCCTCCAGCCGGTCAAGGCTGGGGGTGAAGACATAGAGGTCTTCGATATATTCCTGCCCCCGCACGTCGAGCCAGACCTCGCGGTAGAGTCCTCCGTAGGTCAGGTAGTCGATCACGAAGCCGAAGGGCGGCACCGCGCCGTTTTCCGTGCTGTCGAGCTTCACGCAGACGGTATTCTCACCGCCGAAGCTGACAAGTCCGGTGATCTCCGCGCGAAAGGCGGTGTAGCCGCTGCGGTGCTCGCAGCACTTGACGCCGTTTACGAACACCTCCGCGATGTGCGCCGCGCCGTCAAACTGCAAAAAGAGCCGTTTGCCGCGGTATTCCTCCGGGATGTCCAGCGCGCGGCGGTAGCCGTAGACGCCCTCGTAATTCTGGGGGCCTGCGTAATGAAGCGGCGTCTCCTTCACGCTGTGGGGCAGACGCACGGCCACGGTTTCCCCGCCGCCCGCGAGCAGCTCCTCCGACCAGTTTTCGGCAAACTCCCAGGAGCTACAAAGATTGATCATGTTGTTTTCCTCCGTCGTATCATAGACTAACGTTTTGCACATTATGGATTCTGCATACTATATCATTGTAATTGTATCATATTTTGGCGCGGAAGTACAAGACGCAATTGCCTCTTCGCGCCCTGTTTTTTCACAGGGCCAACGCCATTGTTTGGGTGCCTCCGGCGGCCCCCTTTCTTTGGACGCCCAAAGAAAGGGGGGAAAGAAATGGGTTTTGCTCTGCGCAGCTTAGCTTTTGCGAGCAGGACGGAGAAAAACCTATTGAAAACTCATTTCTCGCAGTTGACAGGGAATACCCCCTTCGTGTATAATTGATTGGACATGCTATATGCTTATTCAGTTTCAAATAGCCAATATACTTGACAGAGAGGAAGCAACACATGGAAACCAAAAACATTCGCAACATCGCCCTCCTCGGCCACGGCAACAGCGGCAAGACCAGCCTGGCTGAGAGCATGCTCTTCGTCACCGGCGCCATCGACCGTATGGGCAAAGTCACCGACGGCAACACCGTCTGCGACTACGATGCTGAAGAGATCAAGAGACAGATCAGTATTTCCTCCTCCGTCGCTCCTGTGAGCTACGCCGGAAACAAGATCAACATCCTCGACTGCCCCGGTTACTTCGACTTTGTGGGTGACGTGCTGTGCGCTCTGCGCGCGGTTGAGGCCGGCTTCATCCTGCTCACCGCGAAGGACGGGCTTTCCGTCGGCGCCGAAAGAAGCTGGAAGTATCTCAAGGCCGCGAACCTCCCCGCCGCGTTCGTCGTCTCCAAGGCTGACGAGGAGCATGGCGACTACTTTGCCGTCGTCGAGGCGCTGCGCGCCAAGTACGGCAGCATCGTGGCTCCCGTGACCATCCCCAGCTCTGACGGCAAGGGCGTGATCGACCTCGTGCACAACGTCTGCTACAGCTCCAACGGTGCCAAGACCGTCAAGGGTGCTGTCCCCGCCGCCGACGCCGGTCATGTGGAAGACCTGCGCATGGAGCTGATGGAGACTGCCGCCGGCGCCACCGAGGAGCTCATGGAGAAGTTCTTTGAGACCATGGAGCTGGATGAGGCCGATATGGTCGCCGGTATCAAGGCCGGTATGAAGGAGCGCTCTGTCGTTCCCGTGTTCGCCAGCGCCGCCATGCTGAACGTCGGCACCGAGGCTCTGCTGCAGGGCATCGTGGACTACGTTCCCTCCCCCGCCGAGATGGACGGCATCGATCCCAACGGCGCCGTTCTGGGCTTCGTGTTCAAGACCGTTTCCGACCAGTTCGGCAAGTACAGCTTCGTCAAGGTCATGAAGGGCGCCATCACCTCCGACCTGTCTCTCAGAAATGTCCGTGCTTCCAGCACCGATAAGCTGGGCCGTCTCTACACCGCCTCCGGCAAGAAGATGACCGAGGTGAAGGACGCCTGCTGCGGCGACATCGTTGCCATCGGCAAGATGGACTGGAAGACCGGCGACACCGTCTGCGATCCCAAGAACGAGGTCGAGCTGCCCGCCATCGAGATCCCCGAGCCCTGCTACTCCGTCGCCATCGCCCCCAAGACCAAGGGTCAGGACGACAAGGTCGCCACCGGCCTTGCCCGCCTCAATGAGGAAGACATCTCCTTCTCTCTGGTCAACAACGCCGAGACCCATCAGATGGTCATTTCCGGCGCCGGCGATATTCAGGTCGACGTGCTCTGCGCCAAGCTCAAGAGCCGCTTCGGCGTGGATACCGAGCTCAAGCCCGCCCGCGTGGCTTACCGCGAGAAGATCAAGGGCCGCGTCGAGGCGCACGGCCGTCACAAGAAGCAGTCCGGCGGTTCCGGTCAGTTCGGTGACGTGTGGGTTCGCTTTGAGCCGCAGGAAGAGCAGGACGAGATGATCTTCGCCGAGGAAGTCTTCGGCGGTTCCGTCCCCAAAAACTTCTTCCCCTCTGTCGAAAAGGGTCTGCGCAACGCGGTGCAGAAGGGCGTTCTCGCCGGTTACCCGCTGGTCGGCCTGAAGGCCACCCTGTACGACGGCTCCTACCACCCCGTTGACTCCAACGATATGGCCTTCCAGACGGCTGCCCGTCTCGCTTACCAGGACGGCATCCCCAAGGCCAAGCCCACCATTCTTGAGCCCATCGGCCTGCTGCAGGTCACGATTCCCGACGCGAATCTGGGCGATATCATGAGCGATATCTCCTCCAAGCGCCGCGGCACCGTGCTCGGCATGAACGCCGAGGATGGCATGCAGACCGTCGAGGCCGAGGTTCCCATGGCGGAAATGGGTTCCTACACCATCGACCTGCGCTCCATGACCCAGGGTCGCGGTTCCTTCAGCCTGAAGTTTGTCCGTTACGAGGAAGCCCCCGGCAACGTGCAGCAGAAGGTGATCGAGGAAGCCAAGGCCATGGCCGAGAGCGAGTAAAGAACGAATAAAACAGCGACCCTCGTGGGTCGCTGTTTTGTTAGTTTTCAGTTTTCAGTTAGTGATGCCATGAACACAAAGTTATCCAACATCAAAAATTTCGCCTGGGCGGTTGCGATCGTGCTTTCGCTGGCCATCGTGCTGGTGGGGCTGGGCTTTGCCGCCTTTACCCGCAACCACGGCGCGATCGAGCGCCCCACGGTGCTGCTGGGGCAGGCTGCCGCTGCGCGTGACGCCGCCGTGGCCGCGGAGAAGAAAGCCGAAGCGGAGACCGGAGTGCAGAAGGACGCGGGGACGGTCTATCTCCTGGGCGAAAGCGGCGACGCGGGACAGAGCTACATCGACTCGCTGACCTTTCTCACCGACAGCGCGCTCATCGGTCTGCGCGACTACGGGCTGCTTTCCGGCGGCACCGGCACCGCGCAGGTCTGGAGCAGCGCTTCCGGCAGCATTCCCGCCGCTCAGATCGGCAGCTTTACTATCCGCTACCCCGGTGACGGGTCGGAGATTTCTCCGGCCGACGCCGCGATGATCGCAAAGCCCAAAACGCTTGTGATCTCTCTCGGCAGCGACGGGCTTGCGCAGACAAACGAGAGCGCGTTTATCGCAGCCTTTGACGCCTTGATCCGCGACATTCAGCAGGCAAGCCCCGACACCACCATCATTGTCTGCACGCTCACCGGCGTCACCGAGAGCTATTCCGGCAGCGACGGGCTCACAAATGCCATGATTGCCGCCGCCAACCGCTGGCTCTCCCAGGTCTGCGCCGACTGTGAGGTGTATCTCACCGACGCCGCCTCGAGCATCAGCGATCAAAACGGCGCCCTGCTTTCGGATTACGCCTCCGCAAATGGCAAGACCCCCAATTCCGCGGGTCTCACCCGCATTCTCCAATATCTGCGCACCCACGCGGTCGCGTGATCAACACATGGCTCCCCCTCTGGGGGGAGCCATGAATTTCCCTCGTTCATCATATTCTTACGGAATGTTCAAAAAATCTTGGGACTTTGTTCATAACCAGGACATAAATTCCAGGTATCATACAATCACTCCAAAAAGAGAGCACATTCCAGAATAAAAGAGGTCCTATTCATGTTCGTGCCTGAAGAAGAGGCCGGCGAGGTTCGCGAAGAGAACAGCAGCGAACCGATCAGCGAGACCGTTTCCGAACCTGTCAGTGAAACCGAGCCCGAATCCATTCCCGAAACCGAAATCATCAACGAAGCCGTTTCTGAGGCGGCGCGTGAAGAGTGCGCCGAGGAACCGAGCAGCGGCGAATACCACTTTAACCGCGACGAGTACAGAGAGCAGGTCTATGCCGACGCTCACTATGAGCCGGCGAATGAGAGCACCGTCCCTCCCCGCTACTACTGTCCGCCCGAGCGCCCCGTCAAGGAGGCGAAGGAGAAAAAGCCCCGCAAGTCCCACGGCTTTGTCAAGGCCGCGTGCCTCGCGCTGGTGTGCGCGATGCTGGGCGGCTACGCCGGTTCCGCCATCACGGCGGGGAACCTGAACAGCCGGATCGACGAGCTGGAAAGCCGTCTTGCCCAGAACGAGACCGCCGTGGCCGGCGTCTCCACCTGGCAGAACGTGGTATCCGCAAGCCCTGTGGCCAGCAGCGGTGAAAGCGGCGCGCTGAGCGCTTCTCAGATCTATGACCTGGCCTGCCGTCAGGTGGTCGGCATCACCACCGACGTGACCTTTACCAATTTCTTCGGGATGCAGAGCTCCTCTGCCGTCAGCGGCTCGGGCTTCATCCTCTCCGAGGACGGGTACATCCTCACCAATTACCACGTGATCGAGTACGCCGTGCAGCAGAATTCCCCCATCACGGTCATGACCTACGATGGCACCAAGTACACCGCCACCGTCGTCGGCACCGAGCAGGCAAACGACCTCGCGGTTTTGAAGATCGACGCCACCGGCCTCTCCCCCGCCACCTTCGGCAGCAGCGAGAGCCTGCGTGTGGGCGACGCGGTCTACGCCGTCGGCAATCCTCTCGGTGAGCTGGAGTTTTCGATGTCCAGCGGCCATGTGAGCGCGCTTGACCGCGTCATCACGACCGAGGAATCCGAATCCATCAACATGTTCCAGATCGACGCCGCGGTGAACCCCGGCAACTCCGGCGGCCCGGTATATAACAGTCTGGGTCAGGTGGTCGGCGTCGTCACCGCGAAATACAGCTCCACCGGCGTGGAGGGTCTGGGCTTTGCGATCCCCGCGAACGACGCGTCCTCCATCGTCAGCGACCTGATGACCAAGGGCTATGTGACCGGCAAGGCCTACATGGGCGTCTGGATGGATGAGCGCTACAGCGCCATGTACGCGCAATATTACAACATGCCTCTCGGCGCCTACATCTCCGATGTGAGCAGCGGAAGCTGCGCGGAGAAGGCGGGCATCCAGAAGGGCGATGTGATCACGAAGCTGGGTGACACCGAGATCAGCAGCTATACGGAGCTGAGAAATGCGGTCAAGCAGTATTCCGCCGGCGACACGGTGGAGATCGAGCTCTACCGCGCTGGTGAGAGCAAGACCGTCACCCTGACCTTTGACGAGGCCAAGCCCGAAGGAGCCTGACCAAACGCAAACACGGTTTGCGATTCCATTTGCCACTTTTCTACTCCTATACATCCTCTCTTTTCTCCCAAACGAAGGACTCCGGGTCTAAAAACCCGGGGTTCTTTGTTTTTTCAGGGGAACACTGAAGATGAATGTATAGAATAAAATCCCCTCTTCCGTGGGACAATAGCATTACACCCACCGGCTTACATATACTGGTGTGGGCGATTCTTTTCCCCGGAGTGTGAATTACCATGGTCAAACGTGGAGATATCTATTTTGCCGACCTCAGCCCGGTTGTCGGCAGTGAGCAGGGCGGGATGCGCCCGGTTCTTATCGTGCAGAACGACACCGGCAACCGCCACAGCCCCACTGTGATCGCCGCGGCGATCACCAGCCAGACCGGCAAGGCGCGGCTGCCAACCCATATCCGACTGTCTAGCCAATCGACGGGTCTCAACCGTGACAGCATCATCCTGCTCGAGCAGATCCGAACCCTTGACAAATCCCGGCTGCGCCAGTGCATGGGGCGGCTTGACGAAAAAACCATGAGCGCGGTGGATAACGCGCTTGCGGTCAGTATGGGGCTGCCAACCGAATAATCCGAAGTCCCCCTCGCATACATTGCGAGGGGGGCTTTTTATGGACTATCCGATTTATGAAAACGGCAGAGAGATCGGGCGGCTGTACGCCCGGCAGGAGGGGCTTTACACCGTGCTCGAAGCGGCGCTGTCCGGACGAAGAGCGCTGACGCGCCTCTATGTTCTCAGCGAGGCTGGCTGGCGCGCGCTCGGCGTGATGGAGCCGTACAGCGGCGGCTGCCGTCTGATCCGTCGTCTCAGCCGAAGGGAACTGCCCGGCGCGATCCGCTACGTCTCCACCGCGCCGCAGGAGCTGCCTTCGCCTGTGCGAGAGGCAGCCCCCGGCTGGGTCGAGCAGGCAAACGGCGTTCTGCTGGATAAAAGCCGCGGTCTCATCGCTTTCCCCGCGCGTCTCCGGCAGCGAAGCGTCCCTGTGAGGATCACGCGCATCAACGGAAAAGAATACATTGTTTTTCGCTGGTAGTTACGCTATAATGACTATATGATGGCGAAAAGTCAAAAGGCTTTTCGCCGCGCGGCTTTGCCGCGCAGCCAAACAGCATAGCTGTTTGGCCATATATTCATTTC
>CACZXQ010000048.1 GCA_902785115.1 Oscillospiraceae bacterium
GCCGCCGTCAAGGAGCACAACCGCGTCTGCGAGCTGATCCGTGCGATCGGGGAATACCGTAAGGGCACGCCCCGGATCACCGGTTACGAGTATGCGGTGCTGACCCTGTGCAGCTATGTCTGCCCCAAGTACCTGATCATCGACAAGCTTGAGGAGACGCTGGAGGAGCTCAAAGCCCGCGAGCCCGACGCAAAAAGTCCCTTCCGCGCCCGCGTGCTGCTGGTCGGCTCCGAGGTGGACGATACCGATTTCATCAAGCTCGTGGAGGACTCCGGCGCTTACGTCTGTGCCGACCGCTTCTGCTATGGCTCTCTCCCCGGCCGCGACCCCATCGTTCTCAACGACGACGAGGACGCGCTTACGCAGATCTGCCGCCAGTATATGGAACGCGGTCAGTGTCCGCGCTACATGAACACCGACAAACGGTCTATTTCTTCAACCTCGACATGAAGGCCACCGCCCTGCTGGCCCCCTGGCTTGAAAAGTGGTACGACCACCTGGAGCGCAAGCAGTACATTTAATTTGATCCCATCAAAAAAGGACAGCCGAAGGAGGCACCTCGTAAGGAAGAGCCTCCTTCACATTTGAACACGAGATAATTGACTACGCCAGTCAGCAATGGTACAATGATTGAATCAAATCGGGATTCCTCGCAAAAACATGGTTTGGTTGCAGAAAAGAGGCAGGATAAAAATGACTGGACAGGAGAAAAAAAACGGCAGATCACGGTATAGAGAAGCTAAAACGATTTTCTTCGCCATGATCGCCGAGATGGATCTGGCGGTCAAAGACTTCATCAACATCTTCTTTATCAGTCACTTCCTTGGTGCAGAAGGAGCGGCGGCCTATGAGGTTGTTATGCCCTGCATTATGCTTGTTTCAGCATTTGTCGCGCTGGGCTATAACGGGGTACAGGCTGTCTGCGCCAAGGACTACGGGGCAAATGATTTCACGATGTTTGAACGCCATAAGAATGCCGGTTATAGCTGGTTGATCATGGTTATGACTGCATTTACGCTCCTGCTTACTCTGTTCAAAGAGCCCATGCTTGATCTGCTGGGCGCAAACGACGGGAGCGCAGCCCTGGCGCTATTAAGCCACGATTGTTACTCAATCTACCTGTTTTGCTTTATCCCCCAAAGCATATTCAGTCTGGCAGTCTGCTTTATGTATTTGGAGGAGCGGCGTCAGCTGCTGATTGCAAATCTGATACTCTATGGGTGTATTCTTGCGGGCAATATCATCGTTACGGTTTCCGGGCCATCCATGACAGGCTATATGCTGATGAATGTGATTGGCATCGCTGCGGCGGATCTTTATATCATACTGTCCTGCTTCATCATCCGGCGCAAAAGCTCGAAGGTGGCGTTCACAGCCTGGAACATGCATCTTGCGGATATAAGGGAATCCTTTTTCACGGGCTTACCGGATTTTATGGAATATGGCTTCGTGGGAGTGCTGTATCTGGCAGAGAACTTATATTTGCTGACGCGTTTTTCTGAATCGGTAGTGGCCGGCGTGAGTGTCTTTGAGGCCATTGACAATCTGCCGGAGGTGATTTGCGTGGGCTTCAGTTTCCTTGTGACAGCGATGCTTGGCACGAGGGTTGGGAAAGTGTGCAGCACATCTTCCGCGGTAAACCGCGATGCGGCAAAGAAGGAACTGGACGAGACCGCAAGGCGGATCACAAAGGGAGGTGTTGTCGGATCGCTGTTTGTGGCAGCTGCCCTGTTGCTTCTGGCTCGTCCGTTCGTCGGACTTATCCTGTCGTCCGGCGATGCTGTCGCAACGGAGAGCGCGATTTTGCTCACGTTTTCCTGCGCCATCGGCTTTGTGTTCTATATGCTCAATTCGGAGCTTGTTTGCTATTACAAGATCGTGGGCGCGTATATCCCGGCACACATACTCTTCTTTTCTGAGGCGCTGCTTTTCCCGTTGGGTTTCAAGCTGATCCTGGGCGAAGTGTTCGGTGTGACAGGTTTTTGCCTGGGTGGCGCGGTTGGAGAAATCACGGCTTTCCTGCTGAATCTTTGCATCATCTGGCGGACGACGGGGCGCTTCCCGCGGAGAATATCGGATTTCCGCATGGATAAATATCTACAAAGGTTGATTCAAAGTCATGAGAAGGATGTGAGAGAGATATGATAAAAGCGGGTTTCTGTGAGAAAAAATTTCGCTCCATGCTCCTCACTGGGACGCTCACTATGGCGGTCCTCTACATCATGCTGCTTTGCGACAACATCATCGCGGGCTTTTTCATCGGAGAGAAAGGCGTTGCCGCAATCAACGCGATCACACCTGTAACGGGTATTATAACATTCTTCTCGACTGTGATTGCCATTGGCTCCGGAATACTCTACAGTCGGGAGATCGGCGAAATGAACAAACGCCGTGCCGATGAAATCTACGGGCAGGGTATGATACTGAGCATCGCCATCGCCGTGTTCAGCGCGCTGGCATTGGCTCTTTGCCGGGATGTTTATTTTCGGGCAAATGGTGTCACAGGGGAAATATATGAGCTGGCCAGCGCTTATTATCAATGGACACCACTGAACGCGGCACTAAGTGTCATGGTGAACTACCTTACACAGATGGTGTACACGGACGGGGATGAAACCTGCAATAACATCTCTTATGGGTTTCAAATCGGCGGGAATATCGTTCTGTCGGTGCTTCTAGCACGCTTCCTCGGCATGGTAGGCATCATCCTAGGTACGATCATCGGAAATGTCCTCGGCCTTCTGGCAATCATCTGGCACTTTTTCAAGAAAAGCAATACGCTTCATTTCGTCTGGCATTTTTCCTGGAAGGATTTACTGCAATGCGTGCGATTCAGCATAGTGGACGCGGCGATCTATCTGTGCTGGGCTGTTATGGATTACGTGATGATCGGTCATATCTCCGCCAGGTACGGCGAGACGGGCCTGATTACGCTGGCTGTAGTCATTAGCGTTATAGAGTTCAGCGTTGTAATGGACGGCGTTGGGATGGCCGTTCAGCCGCTCCTGGGAACCTATCTCGGAGAGAAAAACCATGTGCTGATTCGGCGGCTCATGCACGCAGCTGCGAAAGCGGCGATCATAGAAGGCTTGATTGCGAATGTGCTGGTGTTTGCCTTTGCCAAGCAGTTTTGCGGGCTGTTCGGCATCGCCGAGGGCGCGGCTCTGTTGCCGTCCATCCATGCAGTACGCATCGTTTCGTTCGGAATGGTGTTTTGCAGCGTTTTTTCACTCACGACCTCATACTACATGCTGGTGAACCATGCGGCATTGTCTGTCGCAATTACGGTGCTCAAGGATGGTTTACTGTATTCCGTCCTTCCTCTAGTCGCATCGATGTTGTTTAGAGAAAACGGTATGTGGACGGCCTTTGCCGCTGCACCTGCCCTGGCTCTGGCGCTGTCCTTCCTGTTTATCCGGTATCGCTACGGGGCTGCCAGGTTTCCCTATTTGTCGGATCACACGAATAGGGAAATAATCGTTATGGATGATACATTGACTAAGGATGGCTGTGCGCGTCTTTCGGAGCGGGTGCAGGCAGCAATGCAGGAGCATGGATATTCAGCACGCGTGGCGGCCCGCGCTTCACTGTTCACGGAAGAGATCGGCCTTACTATCCTTGAGAAGAACGCAATAAGGAAAAAGCCGATTCTAATAGAAGTATCCCTGTTCTTTGAGGACGGTTCCGCGCTGTTGATCGAACGGGATTCCGGTGAGATATTCGATCTCACTGACCCGGATCAAGCTGTTTTCGGCCTCAGCAGCTTTATCCTGAGTGGTTTGATGGAAGCCCAAAAGGAAAAGGCTTATCTCACAACCACTGGCTATAACCGAAATATGATGCGGTTTTCATGAGAAAGGAAAATGGTTCGGGAACCGTACTGACAAATACCGGTTTGCCGAACAGGTCTTTTGTTGTCCGCAGTTATAACGAGCATCGGATTTTGCCATACAAAATCCAAGAGACAAAACAGGGCGTGACCATCATGGCCACGCCCTGTTTCATGCCCTTTTGGGCCGGTAATTGCCACCTCAAGGCAGCTTCCTTATGAAGTGCCGCTTGAGGCTGTCCTTTTTTGTTTGATTAAACGTTCATTCCTGTGAGATATCGCCGCATCATGTCATAGATGTGGTTGCCCGCCATGCGGCGGATGAAGCTGCGGGTGCGCTTCGTACCAAGGTGCAGCTCACGCACGAAGGTCTCCCCTGCCACAGCCATGGAGACGAACACCGTCCCCACCTCGTGCACACCGTCGCCGTCCGGCCCGGCAAGCCCCGTGACGCCGACGCCGATGTCCGCGCCGGTGAGTGCTCGCACGCGCTCCGCCATCTCTCTTGCGACCTCATAGCTCACGGCGGTCTTTGCCTCGATCTGCGCGGGGTCGATGCCCAGAAGCCGCGCCTTCACTTCGTTCGTGTAGGTCACGACGCCGCCCGCGAACACCGCGCTTGCGCCGGGAATTTCGGTAAAGCGCCGCGCAACATCGCCGCCGGTGCAGCTTTCGGCAGCGGCAAACGTCATGCCCTTCTCCTTGAGAAGCGGCAGCACCGCCTCCTCGATGCACTCGATGTCTATCCCGTAGACGTACTCGCCCAGTGTTTCCTTCACATGCGCGATCACAGGCGCCATCATCTGCTCAGCCTCCGCCTCGCTTTTGGCCTTGGCGGTCACCTGCAGCAGGCAGTCGCACTCCTTGGCGTAGGGCGCCATGCTGGGATTTCGCATGGCGTTCATCTCCTCTGCAAAGAGATCGTCCACGCCGCTCTCCCCGATACCGAAGATGCGGATGGAGTGGGAGACGATCTGCTCTTCCGAGAGCTTTTTGAGGTATGGGATCGCGTAACGCCGGAACATCGGCAGGCACTCGTTCGGCGGCCCCGGCATCATCACGACGATCTTGCCGTCCTTTTCAAAGGCGCAGCCGGGCGCAGTGCCCCATTCATTATGAAACACCGTGCAGCCCTCCGGCAGCATGGCCTGGGTAAAGTTGTTGTCCGTGAACTTCCGGTCGGGGTGGATGTAATCGTACAGCCCCTCGCGCTCCGCCGCGTTTTCCACCAGCTTCAGGCCGAAGCATTCGGCTAAAACCTGCTTGGTCAGATCGTCACAGGTGGGGCCGAGACCGCCGGTGGTGATGATCACATCGGCGCGCTCTTTTGCGATACGAACGCAGTCAGCGAGCCGCTGCGGGTTATCGCCAACCACCGTGTGATAGCGCACGTTGACGCCGATTTTGGACAGCAGCTCCGAAATGTCCCGCGCGTCGGTGTTGGTCACATGCCCCAGCAAAAGCTCGGTTCCGATGGAAAGGATTTCAGTTTCGTAAGTTTTATTCATGCTCCACCGTGATCCTCTCGATGCCCCGGAATGCCTCCTCCACCAGCGCGTCCACATCCAGGACGCTCTCGGCGGCGGCGACCTCGCTCACCTTGGGGCGGGTGCGCGGATGGCGCGGCGTGAAGACCGTGCAGCAGTCCTCATAGGGCAGGATGGAGGTGTCGAAGGTGCCGATCTTCCGCGAAAGCTGTACGATCTCCTCCTTGTCCATGCCGATCAGCGGCTGCAACACCGGAAGATCGATGACCGCCTGGGTGGAGGCCATGGCCTCCATGGTCTGGCTTGCCACCTGGCCGAGGTTTTCACCCGTGACGATGGCCTTGGCGTTCCACTCATTGGCAACGCGCTCGGCAATGCGCATCATGAAGCGGCGCATGATGAGTGTAAAATACTCCTCCGGGCACTTGTCGCGGATCTCCTCCTGGATATGGGTAAAGGGCACCACTTCGAGGGTCATTTTGCCGCAGAATCGGGTCAAAATCTGTGCAAGCTCCACCACCTTTTCCTTCGCCTGCTGAGAGGTATAGGGGAAGGAGAAGAAGTGCACCGGGATGAGGCGCACACCGCGCTTTGCGATCATATAGCTGGACACGGGGCTGTCGATGCCGCCGGAGAGCAGCGTCACCGCAACGCCGTTGGAGCCGACCGGCATCCCGCCCGCGCCCTGCACCGGCTGGGCATGGACGTAGGCCGCAAGATCGCGGATCTCGATCACCACGGTGAGTTCGGGATCGTGCACGTCCACCGCGCAGTTGGGGTAGGCCTCGGCAAGCTCTCCGCCCACATACTGGCTCAGCTCGATGGAGGTCATGGGAAAGCTCTTGTCGCTGCGCTTACTCTCCACCTTGAAGCTCTTTGCCCGGCGCATATCGTCGGCCAGATAGCGGATCGCAAGCCGGGCGATGGCATCCTTATCCTTTTCGCAGGCACAGGCGCGGCTGATCTTCACGATGCCGAACACGTCCTGCAGCGCCTCAAAGGCAGCATCCAGATCGGCGTCCTCGCTCTCCGGCTCAACATAAATTGTGGACTGCATGCAGCTTACCTTGAATTTGCCCAGTCCGAGAAGCCGCCGGCGCATATTGCCCATCAGCTTCTGTTCAAAGCTCTTGCGGTTGAGACCCTTGAGCACGATCTCACCAAGTTTACATAATAACATATCTTTCATTTTAATTCCCATCCGTAAGGTCATAGCTTCTGTATTGGATCGCCTCTGCCAGATGCCCGGCGTCGATATTCTCCGCGCCTGCCAGGTCGGCGATCGTTCTTGCGACGCGCAGGATGCGGTCATAGCTGCGCGCGGAGAGCCCCATGCTCTCAAACGCAGAACGCATCAGGCTCTCCCCTTCCGCGTCCAGCGCACAGAATTTGCGGATCGCCTTGCTGTCCATGCGGGCGTTTGACACGCTATCATTTTCAAAGCGCCTGTGCTGAATGGCGCGGGCGGCATTCACGCGCTCCTTGATCGCGGCAGACGGTTCCGCCGGCGTTCTGCGCCGCAGCTCGTCATATTCAAGCGCTGGAACCTCCACGATCATGTCGATGCGGTCCAGCAGCGGGCCGGAGATGCGGCTGTGGTAGCGGCGCACCTCCTGCACCGTGCAGCGGCAGCGCCCCGAGGGATGCCCGTACCAGCCGCATTTACAGGGGTTCATCGCACACACCAGCATGAAGCGCGCCGGAAACGTCACCGTCCCCGCCACGCGGGAGACCGTCACCTGTCCGTCTTCCAGCGGCTGGCGTAGTACCTCCAGGGCTTCGTTGCGAAACTCGGGCAGCTCGTCTAAAAACAGCACCGCGTTGTGCGCAAGGCTGATCTCCCCCGGACGTGGGAAGCTTCCTCCGCCGGCCAGCGCCGTGGCGGACACCGTGTGGTGCGGAGAGCGGAACGGCCGTGTGGAGACGATGGGGTGACTGCGGCTCGTGAGTCCTGCCACCGACCAGATCTCCGTGGACTGGATCATTTCTTCCCGGCTCATATCCGGCAGAATGCCGGGCAGACGCTTTGCCATCATGCTCTTGCCCGCACCCGGCGGCCCGATGAGAAGGATGTTGTGTCCGCCTGCAGCCGCGATCTCGAGCGCGCGCTTGACGTTCTCCTGTCCCTTCACGTCCGCGAAATCCGGCATCGGCGCATCGAGTGCGTGAATGTCCGGCGGCGCCGCGGGGGCAAGGCGCTGCTCTTCCCGGAGGTGCTTGATAAGCTGCGCCACGGTCTCCACCGGGTAGACCGACACATGTTCGGCAAAGGCCGCCTCAGGCGCGTTCTCGGCAGGGACAAACAAGTGCTTCACCCCCGCCCGCTCCGCGGCAAGCGCCATGGGCAGCGCGCCGTTTACCGCGCGAAGCTCCCCGGTCAGAGACAGCTCTCCGAGGAAAGCGCAGTCCTCTTTCGGCTTTCGGATCTCCCCGGAGGCCGCGAGGATGCCGATCAGGATGGGCAGATCGTAGACCGTCCCCTCCTTCTTCTTATCCGCCGGAGCAAGGTTCACGGTGAGTCTGCTCACCGGGAAACGGAAGCCGTTATTCTTGATGGCGGCGTGTACCCGGTCGCGCGATTCCTTCACCGCCGCGTCGGGAAGCCCCACGATGTCAAAATGCGGCAAGCCATCGGAGATGTTGACCTCCACCGACACCGGGTAGCCCCCGACGCCGCTGACGCCAAAAGATGTGATTTTCGCGTACATAAAATCACTCCTGTAACAAAAGAAAGGGCGACCGCCAGGGTCGCCCCTACTCGTTTATTATTCTTCGACGTCGCCGACAACTGCAATGTGCAGCTCATCCAATTGTTTCTGCGTGACTTCGGAAGGCGCGCCCATCATCACGTCCTGCGCGCTCTTATTCATCGGGAACGGAATGACCTCACGGATGGAGTCCTCCCCGGCGAGGAGCATGACCATACGATCCACGCCCGGGGCGATGCCCGCGTGAGGGGGAGCGCCGTAACAGAAGGCGTTGTACATGGCGGGGAACTTCTTCTTCACGTCCTCCTCGCCCAGACGCACCATCTCGAAGGCCTTGACCATGATCTCGGGATCGTGGTTACGCACAGCGCCGGAGGAGAGCTCGACGCCATTGCAAACGAGGTCATACTGGTCGGCGGTGATGGTCAAGGGGTCAATTTCGCCGCGCTCGGCACGGAGCAGCACGTCCAGCCCGCCTGCGGGCATGGAGAAGGGATTGTGGCAGAACTCCAGCTCGCCGGACTCCTCACCGATCTCGTACATCGGGAAGTCGACGATCCAGCAGAACTCATAGCGCTCCTTGTCCATATGGCCGGGAACGGCGGCTCCAAGCATTTTGCGCATGACGCCGGCGGTCTTGACGGCCTGATCGTGCTTGCCGGCGGCGATGGCAACGAGGCAGCCCTCGCCCAGATGCAGCGCCTCGTTAATGGCGGCAAAGCGATCATTCAGGAACTTGGCAACGCCGCCCACAAAGGCGCCGTTTTCCACCTTCGTCCAGTAGGGCTTCGCGCCGGACTGCACCTCCACATCCGCGCAGAGCTTATCGATCTGCTTGCGGGTGAGCGCGCAGCCGGAGACCACAACGGCCTTGATGGTGTTGCCATCGGCAAAGGGCGCAAAGTCCACCCCCTGCACGAGTTCGGTCATGTCGTCCACCACAAGGTCAATGCGCAGGTCGGGCTTGTCAGAGCCGTATTTCTCCATCGCCTCGAGATAGGGGATGCGTTTGAAGGGCGCGGAGGAAGCCACGTTGTACGTGCCGAATTTGGCAAAGATCGGGGGCAGCACGTCCTCGAGGACGGCAAACACGTCGTCCTGCGTGGCAAAAGCCATCTCCATATCGAGCTGGTAGAACTCGCCGGGGCTGCGGTCGCCGCGGGCGTCCTCATCGCGGAAGCAAGGGGCGATCTGGAAGTAGCGGTCAAAGCCGGAGGTCATCAGGAGCTGCTTAAACTGCTGGGGCGCCTGGGGCAGCGCGTAGAACTTGCCGGGGTGCTTTCTTGCGGGCACCAGGTAATCGCGCGCGCCCTCGGGAGAGGAGGCAGTCAGGATCGGCGTGGTGATCTCCAAAAAGCCGTGCTCGGTCATGGCCTGCCGCAGGGCGGAGACCACATTGCAGCGCAGAACGATGTTCTGCTTGACGGCGGGGTTGCGCAGGTCGAGATAGCGGTACTTGAGGCGCTGACCCTCGTCGGCGTCACGGCTGCGGTTGATCTCAAAGGGCAGCTCGTTATAGCGGCAGCGGCCCAGAACTTCGATCTTCTCCGGCACAACTTCAATGTCGCCGGTAGGGAGCTCCTTGTTGATGGCTTTGACGGTCTTCATCATCTCTTCGTTCTCGACGACCACCTGCGTGGTGCCGTAGAAGTCGCGCACGACGACGAAGGCAAAGTTGTTGCCCACCTCGCGCACGTTCTCCATCCAGCCGACGATTTTGACCTTCTGGCCCACATGCTCCATGCGGAGCTCATTGCAGGTATGGGTACGGGACTGCATCATATTCAACATCCTCACTTTTCTAAGAGAATCTCTTTATTTCTCCAAAATCACCGCCGCGCGGTTGCGCGCTTCCACAGCGGCCTTGATGTAATCGGCTGCCTGCGCGGCGGGCATTTTCTGCTGCTCACCGGTCTGCATATTCTTGACGGACACAACGCCCTCGTTCACCTCATCCTCACCGATGAGCACCGCGAAGGGAACGCCGATCTTATCCGCATAGCCGATCTTGGCCTTGAACTTCTTCTTCTCGCCGTAGAGCTGGGTACGCACCCCGCCCTGACGCAGCGCCGTGGCGGCGGCGACGGCGGGCGCCAGGTCCTCCGTCATCGGCAGCACCAGCGCGTCACAGGGGGCGGTCACGATCTCGTCAGACAAAAGCCCCTGCTCATTGAGTACATAGAACAGGCGGGTTAGTCCGATGGAGATGCCCACGCCGGGGAGTTGCTTATCCGTATAATATTCCGCAAGGTTATCGTAGCGACCGCCGGAGCAGACCGATCCGATCTCCGGATGCTCGGTCATCTCGGTCTCATACACCGTGCCGGTGTAGTAGTCGAGGCCGCGGGCGATGGTGAGGTCGATGGCGAAGTTTTCCTCGGGAACACCGAAGTCCTTGAGGTATTTCGTCACCACGATCAGCTCATCCAGTCCCTGATCGAAGGTCTCGTCCATGCCGCGGTACATCTCCAGCCGCTCGATGACCTCGGCGTTCGTGCCGCAGATGGCCATGAAATCCAGCACATTCTCACTCTTGTCGGGGAGCATCTTCACCTCGTCGATGAGAAGCTGCTTGACCTTCAAGGCGCCGATCTTGTCGAGCTTGTCCACCGTGCGCATGATCTCGCCGGCCTTCTCGCTCATGCCGTTCATGGCGTAGAAGCCGTTTAAGAGCTTGCGGTTATTCACGCGGATCTTGAACTTCTTCAGCCCCAGGCGCGTGAAGGTCTCATAGATGATGGCGGGGGTCTCCGCCTCATTGAGAATATCGAGCTTGCCGTCACCGATCACGTCAATGTCCGCCTGGTAAAACTCCCGGAAGCGGCCGCGCTGTGCGCGCTCCCCGCGGTAGACCTTGCCGATCTGATAGCGGCGGAAGGGAAAGCTCAGTTCGCCGTAATGCCCGGCCACATATTTGGCCAGCGGCACGGTGAGGTCAAAGCGCAGCGCGAGATCGCTCTCGCCCTTCTGGAAGCGGTAGATCTGCTTTTCGGTCTCACCGCCGCCTTTGGCAAGCAAGACCTCCGCCGATTCGATCACCGGCGTGTCCAGCGGTGTAAAGCCGTAGAGAGAGTAGGTATCGCGCAGAACGCTCATCATCTTCTCCATCTTCATCTGCTCCTTCGGCGGGAGCTCCATGAAGCCGGAGAGCGTGCGCGGGGATACTTTTGCCATCTTGTTTCTCCTTATCAATACAGCACTTTGGCGCGGCAGAGAATGCCGCGCCGAAGATGCCTGGTTTCGCGTTTGTCTCAGCGTTTCTGGGGGTTTACGATGTTGCGCCAATCCAGATCGCCACGGCGCAGACCCTGCACCAGCACCTCCGCCGTGGCGGCGTTGGTGGCAAAGGGGATCTGATACTGGTCGCACAGGCGTTCGACCTTGTTGATATCGTCAAAGCCCTTGGGGTTGGCCGGGTCGCAGAAGAAGAGCACAAGGTCGATTTCGTTAAAGGATATCCGCGCGCCGATCTGCTGCGCGCCGCCCTGATCCGCGTGCAGATACAGGGTAATAGGCAGCCCCGTGGCTTCCGACACCAGTTTCCCCGTCACATGGGTGGCGCAAAGAGTGTGCTCTGCCAGGATGCCGCAATAGGCGATGCAGAACTGAACCATCAATTCCTTTTTCCGATCGTGGGCCATCAATGCAATATTCATGCGCCGCACACTTCCTTTTCCTTATAATTCGTATTGGTTTATTATAAACCAAAAATACTCACCATGCAACAATTAAAATAATTGAACTACATGTAATCTCTCACTTCAGCAGCGCCATTTCTGATTCGGAAGTATCGCGGTAGCTCTTGATGTTGATATAGGCGTCCATGACCTGGCGGGCCATAAACTGCGTGCTTGCGCCGCTGCCGCCGCGCTCGACCACCACCGCGATGGCGACCTCGGGATCGTCAAAGGGGGCGTAGCACATGAAAATACCGTCGTTCGTGATCTTCTCGCCCTTCTGTGCGGTTCCGGTCTTACCGGCAACGTCCCAGGCGCAGTCCACCCACCACTCGGCGTTGGCGGCGTTGACAGACCAGTCATGCAGCACCTGGTGCATTCCCTCATGCACCGCGTCCCAGTTCCATTCGTCGGACTGGACGATGCTGAGCACCTCGGTCTCGCGCTCATAGAGCACCTGGCTGTAATCATAGCTGCGGATGGCCTTGAGGATGGAGGCGGAGTGCCGGTAGCCGGAGTTTGCCACGGTGGCGCAGTATTCCGCGATCTGCAGCGGGGAGAAAATGGAGTCGGACTGTCCGATGCCGGCCTGCAGCGTGTCACCGATACGCCAGGTGGTGCCGGTATAATCGGCGTGGTTGGCGGCGTTGGACATGTTGCCGACGGTCTCCACCAGCTCGATGCCGGTGGGAACGCCGAGGCCAAAGGCGTGGGCGTAGGTTCCCATATCGTCGATGCCCAGCTCGTGGCTGATGGTATAGAAGAAGTAGTTGCAGGAGTCACGCAGGGCGGCGGTGACGTTATCCTCGCCGTGCGTCCAGTGCTCGTTGGGGTTGGAGCTTGCGCGCCAGATCCAGCATTCAGGCGCGTAGCCTTCCGCCGCGTAGCGGGTGAACACGCCCTCGCACTTGACCTTGAACTCGGTGTTGATGATGCCCTCGGTCAGACAGGCCATGGCGACACAGGGCTTGAAGGTGGAGCCGGGGGCGTAAGCGCCCATGAGCGCCCGGTTAAAGAGCGGGGCGTTGGGGGTTTCGAGCAGCTCCGCGTACTTTTCAATGATCGTGGACACATCGAAGGTGGGCCAGCTTGCGATCGCGAGCGGCTCGCCGGTTCTCGTATCCACCACCACTATGGCGGCACCGTTGAGCTCGTCCTTGGTCTCGGGGTCGTACTCGCCTGCCGCGGTTCGCTCCGCGCGAAGCTGAGAGCGGTCAGCCCGCATGATGTCGATGCCGTGCGCCAGGATCTTCTCCACCTGCTCCTGCAGGGCGATGTCGATGGTGAGATACACATGGTGCCCGGGTTCCGGGTTTTCCAGATACACTGTGGAGAGGATCGTGCCGGCCGCGTTGCGGTACTCGATGACCTCGCCGTCCTTGCCGTGCAGGTCTGTCTCAAAAGCGTACTCGATGCCATCCTTGCCCACCACGGCGTCGTTTGCGTAGTCGAGCAGCGAGTAGCGCTCAAACTCCTCCTGCGTCATAAGCCCCACATAGCCCAGCAGGTGCGCCGCGTAGGGCGTACCGTAGTCGCGCATAAAGGCGCGCTCGACCTCAATGCCGTTGAGCTTGTTCTCCATGATGGAGGAGATGAGCTCCATGCTGGCGTCCTCAACAAACATGTATTCGGCGGTATTGACCGCGTAGCGCACATTGATGGAATAGCGCACACCGGCGATCAGGCGCATCTCCTCGGAGCTGTAGCTGTTGTCGATATTGTAGCGGGTGCGCATGTAGCTCAAAAGCTCCACCGCCGTGGGATCTTCCGGCAGCGCCTTGCCCTTATCCTTAAAATAGGCGCTCAGCATCGTGCGCTGGATCTCGGTCATGTTCTCGTTATAGGTAAAGGGCGGCTCCATGCTGACGGGCAGATCGTCCGTATAGCTGTCGCCAAAGCTCTGCACCATCTTTACCAACTGAAGGATCGTGGCGTTGGGGTCGGGGTTTGCAAAGAGCTTGGTCACGTCGATCTTGAGGTTGTAGCATTCCTTATTGCTCACCAGCAGGCGGCCGTAGCGGTCGAGAATGTTGCCGCGGGCGGCGGTCACGGTGCGCTGGGTCTCGCTGATGGCGCTGGCCTGGTTATAGTATTTTTCGCCCTCGATGATCTGCAGGTTATAGAGCCTGACCATAAAGATCGAGAGGATAATGACCAGCAGCACCGCCATGGCGACGATACGTCTGGGATTGATTAGTTTTCTGCTCATAATCCATATTCCTTATAAGCTCCCCCTCTGGGGGAGCTGTCAGCGAAGCTGACTGAGAGGGTGTTCGTTGATTGCTTGTGTCTCGACTCTCACACGATCCATCTTGCCGGCGGCAAATAAGTCAGTGCGGCAAAGGGCAGCGACCAGATTGTCTGCAGCAGCACCGTGCGAAACATCACGAGGGTAAAGGTATCCACCGCCACAGTGTGCAGCATCTGCACGAGCGCCGTGACAAGAAGCCCCAGCAGCGCCGCGCCCATGAAGGCGAAGAAGCGGCGGTTAATAAAATAGGTGGAGATAAAGCCGGAGGCAAAGGCCAGCGCGGGAAACAGCACTGTGAAGAGGATCGTGTTCTCCACAAAGGCCATATCCGCAAAAATGCCCAGGATCAGGCTCAGAATCGCACCCCAGGAGGCGCCCTCGAACATGCCCACGGCGACAGCCACCGCCGGCAGGATCATGGGGCAGACCCCGGCGATGCGAAGCTGTGTCAGCAGCATATTCTGCGTCAGCAGCGCGACAAACAGGTACAGCGCATACAGCAGCACCTTGCGCAGCTTCACTTTGGAAAGGACCTCCCGCGCGATCAGATCCCTCAATTCATTCAAAGTCACTCTATCACCTGAAAGTCCTTGATGATAAACACCTGCACCAGCGCGTCAAGATCGCACTGAGGTGTTACGATTCCGTATTCGATCTGCCCGCCGGCCTCCTGCTGAACGCTGGTGAGCGTACCGATCACGAGCCCTGCCGGGAAGGCGCCGCCGGAACCGGAGGTCAGCACCTCGTCCCCCGCGAAGATCTGCGCACCGTCGGCAAGGAAGGTGAGCTTCGCGGTCTTATCGCGCATCAGGGCGTACTCGCCAACGACCATGCCGGAGCTGCCGTTTGTGCCCACATAAGCGCCGACGCTCATATCCACGTCGATGAGCGTGCTGACCGTGGCCCAGGTCGCGCCCAGCTCGGTCACCTGTCCGACCAGCGCGCCGTACTCAGTGATGACCGGGTCGTGCAGCTCAATGCCATGGCTTGCACCCTTGCTGATCGTGAAGGAGGACGACCAGTTGGAAGATGACCAGAGCACTACCTTGGCCGATTCGAGAAAATAGTCCGTATGCTTCTGCCGCAGGTAGAGCGCCTCTCGCAGCCGCGCATTCTCTTCCGTCGCCTCAATGCCGTCACGCGCGGACTTCTGCGCATCCGCGAGCTGGGCGCGGAGGGATTCGTTCTCCGCCATCAGCGAGTCGTATTTGTACAGATAGCCGTAGATACTGTTGAAGAGCTTGACTGTGGAGCTCAACACCTTCTGCATCGGAGCGCTGACGATACCGGTGACGTTATGCACGATGCCGACCTGCCCGCTGCTCGTGACACTTCCCAAGCCCACAAGCAGCGCCACCGCCAGCACGATCACGGCGATCCGGATTCCGTTTTTCTGCAAATATTCTTTCAAAGAAGTCCAACTCCCTGCTCTTTCAGCATTGCATCGAGCCTGCAGAGGGGCAGGCCCATCACGTTAAAAAAGTCGCCTTCGATCCCGCGCACGAAGAGCGCGCCCAGCCCCTGGGCGCCGTAAGCCCCGGCCTTGTCCATGGGTTCGCCGTTTTGGACGTAGCGCCCGATCTCTTCCTCGGAGAGCGTGCGAAAGTGCACCGCCGTGCACTCGTATCCCAGCCGCTCCACACCGCCGCGCAGCACCGCAACACCGGTGTAAACATGGTGCGTGCTGCCGGAGAGGCGGCGCAGCATCTCCTTTGCGTGTTCCTCACTGTGGGGTTTGCCGAAGGCTTCCCCCTCGAACCACACGATCGTGTCCGCCGCGACGATCACGTCGCCTTCCTCCGCATAAGCGGCGACCTCCTCCGCCTTGGCGGCGGCAAGCGCCATCACCAGTTCCTGCGGCTCGGCCCCCGCGGGCGGGATCTCCTCCCCTTTCGCGGGGATGATTTTTAAATTCTTCACACCCAGCATCTCCATCAGCTCTTTCCGCCGCGGAGACCCGGAAGCAAGTATAAAATTCATAGTATTACCTGTTGCATCTTATTTTCCCCGAAGCGGGATAAAGTGAATCGTGAAGAGTGAACAGTTATGGTGTCGCTTCGCGACAAATTTTCATAAGTTCCCAAAGGGAACACCTTATCTTGTCACTTTTCTCTATTCTCTTTTCACTTATTCTACGCCCCGATAGTACAGTCCTCTTGTCAGCACGTTCGGTCGGTAATCGGAGTAGCCCAGATGTCCCTTCGCGACTTCCACGCACTCTCTGGCGCTCTCGGTGCTGAACACAAGCCGCAGCCCCCAGAGGCCGGCAGCATAGAGATCGTCCTTCTTGTCGGCAAGGTAGAGCTTGTGGGCGTTGTAGATCACGGTGCGCTCCCCGGGCTCGCTCACCACGGGGAACACGGAGCCCATGCGGTCGGCAAGCTCCGCGGGCAGGGCGCTGCCGCGCCCGGCGGCGTTTTTCAGCAGATTCTGGTCAGACACCATCACCGGCAGCCGCCCGTAGATGATGGCTTCGGTGTCGATGGGCTTTGCCATGTCGCGGATCTGGCTTAGCCGCAGCTCAAAGGAGGCCGTGGCAGACAAAAAGCCCGCTTCCCGCAGCACGTCCATCGTGTGGCCGTTGAAAGCGTTGAGACCGAAATCACCCCGCAGCTTGAGCCCGGCCGTGCGGGTCATCATGATCTGGCCGAGATTGCCCACCAGCGCCTCATTCACGCCCAGATCAAAGATCCGCTGCAGCGTTTCAAACAGCGGTCTCAGCTCATTATCCGTGACCACACGGGGCAGCACCGCAACCGGCACCGCGCCGGCGTTGACAAAGGGCAGCACCAGCTCATAATGCTCCGCCATCAGTGCGGCGGGGGCGTAGAGATAATCCGGTTTGAGCGCCGCCAGCTCCGGCGTGAGCTGTTCGGCCGTGCGCACCTGAAAGATGATCTTGGGATCGCCCAGAGGCACACGATTCTGCGGCAGCGCCGGGATCGCGCCGTGCGCGCGCAGCGGGGGCTTCGCCCGCTCCTCGGAAATCTGGCTCACCAGCTCCCGGCGCAGGCGGTTGATCTCCGCCGCTGGCAGGAAGAGCCCGGGATCGGTCTTGGCGCGGTTCTCCACCACGTTATAAGGCGTACCGCCGGTTTTGAACATCTGCTCGGTCAGATAGGCGTTTGAAAGCCCCTGGCGCTTGGCGCGATCAGGTACCGCGCCGTAGGTGACGGCCTTGTGTCCCTCATCATCAAAAGCGATGGCGCGGATGGGCATCCCCTTCTCGGCCACAGTATAGAAATGCACCGGTACACGCCGCAGCTCCCCGTCGGCATAGGCTTTGCGCGCGGTGGTAAAGATCGCCTCATCCGCCCGATCCTGCTCGGTGCGGGTACCCAGCATGTCCTGCTTATCGCCGTTGAAGTAGCCCTGCGTAAAGCCCTGGCGGGAGAAGGCCTGCTCCAGAAGCTGCATCTCCTCCTTCGTGGGCTTGCGGTGCTCCTTGAGCGCCTTGGCGTATACGCCCGTAACGATGGCGGTATACTCGGGCCGCTTCATGCGCCCCTCAATCTTCAGGCAGGCGACGCCCGCCTCTTCCAGCTCATCGAGCCGGTCGACGAGGCAGTTATCCTTCAGGGAAAGCGGATGCTCTTCATTGCTGCCGGTGAGGCGGTACTGCATCCGGCAGGGCTGGGCGCACATGCCCCGGTTGCCGCTGCGCCGCCCGATCATGGCGGACATATAGCACTGCCCGGAATGGCAGAAGCAGAGCGCCCCGTGCACAAAGACCTCGGTCTCGATGCTCGCGTGTTTTGTGATGTATCGGATCTGCTCCAGACTCAGCTCACGGGCCAATACCGCGCGGGTAAGGCCCATATCCGCCGCCGCCTGAACGCCCGCCAGATTGTGCAGGCTCATCTGCGTGCTCGCGTGCAGCGGAAGATCGGGCAGCGCCTTGCGCACAGCCTTGATGAGCCCGAGATCCTGAATAATGATGCCGTCCGCGCCCAGGTCGGAGGCAAGCCCCGCCGCGTGCACGGCGCTCTCCACCTCCCGGTCGTTGACCAGGGTGTTGAGCGTCACATAGACCTTGCAGCCGCGGATGCGGCAATAGCGCACGGCCTTTTCAAATTCTTCATCGGAAAAGTTCTTGGCGCCGCGGCGGGCGTTAAAGTTGCCCATGCCGAGATAAACGGCGTCCGCTCCGTTCTGCACGGCGGCAATGACAGCCTCGGGTGATCCCGCCGGCGAGAGCAGTTCTATCATGTCTAAGCTCCTTTTCGGTCTGCAAGCCCACAGGCGCAGTACCGCTATAATACAGGGTATTATAACACACAGCTTGCTATTGCGACAAGTCAAATTTGATGGTATAATAGCTTCAGCTTGTAAAATATTTTTGAATCTTGAGGCACAGAGAAGAATATGCAGGAAAACATGGCAGAAAAAAACATCAGTCGGCAGGCGCTCGATCAGTTGATCGCCGCCCACGACGGGGACGTTGCGCTTCTTTATCTCCATTGGCTGCAGAGCGGCAGCCTGGACACGGAACGCGCGGCCTCGGCGCTTTGCCGCACCATGCGGGAGATCACGGCGGCGGAGGAAAAGCTGCGCCGCATGGGGCTGATGACAGAGCGTGTTTCCGTCGCGAAGCCGCCTGCCGCGCCGCAGCTCCCGCTTGACCCGGCGGAGGAGCTGCCGCAGTACCCGGCCTCGGATCTGACGCAGCGCAGCCGGGAGGATCCTGCTTTCTCCGCAATTCTGGCCGAGGGTGCGCGGGTGATCGGGCACAACCTCTCCAGCAACGACATGCGCGTGCTCTTCGGTATCTACGACTATCTGGGGCTGCCGGCGGAAGTGATCTTCATGCTGCTGAGCGACTGCGCCGATCAGTTTACCGAGCGCTACGGCACCAGCCGCCGCCCCAGTGCCAAGGCCATCGAGAAGCTCGCCTACGAGTGGGCGCGGCAGGAGATCCTGACACTGGAGCAGGCAGACAGCTATATTGCCGAGCGCAAGGAGCGCCGGGGCGAGATTTTCCAGATCAAGGCGCTTCTGAACATATACGACAGAGCTCTCTCCGCCACGGAGGAGAAATACATCACCTCCTGGCTGGACATGGGCTTTCACGAGGACGCCATCGCCATCGCCTACGACCGCACGCTGACACAGACCAGCGCCCTGAAGTGGCCTTACATGAACAAAATCCTTTTAAGCTGGCATGAGAAGGGTCTGCACACGGCGAAGGAGATCGAAGAGAAGGATTCACGCCGTGTTCCGAGTGCGCAGCGCGGCGCCGCAAAAGACGCAAAGCCTGTAGATATGGACGCCCTGCGCAAAATGATCGATAAAATTTAAGGTGGGATCGCAATGCCCTACGACGGACAGCTTCTGGCGCGTGCCAGAGCGGAATTGGAAAAGACCCGAGCCGAAAACGAGAACGAGCATACGCGGCGCCTGCGCCTCTGCTATGCCCGCATCCCGGAGATCGCGCACATCGACAGTGAGATGCGCGAACAGATGCGCTCGCTTTTGCGCCTGACGATCCGGCGTCCGGCAGACATGGCGCAGCAGCTCGCCGCGCTGGAGCGGGAAAACCTGGAGCTTCAGGCGCAGCGGGCGGAGAAGCTTGCGGAAAACGGGCTTCCCATCGACTATCTGGACGACATCTACTCCTGCCCCAAGTGCAAGGACACGGGCAACGGCCCCTCCGGCCCCTGCGAGTGTCTGGACAGGCTCTATCACCAGGAGCTCACAAAGGAGCTGGGCGTCCTGCTTCGACAGGGGGACGAATGCTTTGAGAATTTTGACCTGAGCCTCTATCCCGATCTCTACGACCCCGCGCGCCGCTGTGTGCCGCGGGAGCTTGCGGAGATCGCGCTTATGAGCTGCAAAAAGTTTGCCGAAAATTTCCCCGCCGTCTCCTCCAACCTTCTGCTGCAGGGAGCACCCGGTCTCGGGAAAACCTATCTCTCCGCCTGTGTTGCCCGTGTGGTGGCGAAGAAGGGCTGCTCCGTGTGCTATGACACCGCCGCCTCCGCCCTCGGCGCCTTTGAGCGGCAGAAGTTCGCCCGCTCCCCCGAGGAGCAGGAGCAGGCAAACCGCCGGGTGGAGCGTATGCTCTCCTGCGATCTGATGATCCTGGACGATCTCGGCACGGAGATGATCAGCCCCATGTCCGTCAGCGCCCTCTACACCCTCGTCAACTCCCGTCTCGTCAGCGGCAGAAAGACCATCATCAGCACGAACCTGTCCGATGAAGAGATCGAACGAAACTACGGCGCACAGATCGCCTCCCGCCTCGCCGGGGAGTTTATCCACCTTCCCTTCGCCGGGGAGGATATCCGCCGCCTGCGCAGGAGCTGAGGCTTCCCTTTGTTTCAGATTTTTTAAATCTTTACATTTTTTTCACATTTGGCTTGTAATCTATCAACGCACTCGCTATAATGTCGATGCTCATAAATAGAATCAACCAGGAGGAAACCCTCATGGCACAGAACAGACGCCGTTTCGGCGATCGCAGCGAAGGCCGTTTGATCCGTTCGCTACCCGGCTTTGCTAAGTTCATCCCCTATATCATGCCCCAGCGCAACGATCGCTTTATCCACTATGAAGAGAGCTTTGAAGTCACCGCGCTGGATCGCCGTCTGCGCCAGATGCGGGTCAACGGCTACAAGGGCATCGGCATCCTGCATTTTCTCATCGCGGCCTATATCCGCTGTGTCTCCATGCTGCCCGGCGTCAACCGCTTTGTCGTGGGTCGCCGCATCTACGCGAGAAACAACATTGAGGTCGTGATGACTGTCAAGCGCTCCCTCGCCGTGGACGCTACGGAGACCACCATCAAGGTCGTCTTTGAGCCGACGGATACGATCTATGACGTCTATCGCAAGATGAACGAAAAGATTGAGGAGATCAAAACCACCGAGGACAACAACAATACCGAGGATGTGGCGGACTTCTTCGCCCGCTTCCCGCGCTTTCTCATCCGCTTCATGCTGATGATCGTGCGTGTGCTCGACTATTTTGGTCTGCTCCCCCAGTCCATTCTGGACGCCAGCCCCTTTCACGGCTCCATGATCATCACCGATCTCGGCTCTCTCCGCATCGGGCCGGTGTACCACCACATCTACAATTTTGGCACCCTGCCGGTGTTCATCGCCTTCGGCGCGAAGTACCACAAGTACGAGATCAACCGCAAGGGTCAGGTGGTGGACAACAAGTACATCGACACGAAGCTCGTGCTGGACGAGGGCATTGTGGACGGGCACTATTACGCGCAGCTCCTGCAGGCCTTCCGCTATATGTTCCAGCACCCCGAAATCGTGGAAGCTCCTCCCACCCGCGTGAACGAGGACATCTATTGACAACAAGGGCTGTGATGCTTCACAGCCCTTGTTTCATCCGACATAAGCAAGCAAAAATAACACGATTCAAACATTTCCGTTATCTGCAGTTGGTGGAAACGCGGGCTGTACCGTACTACAATAGCACCGAAGGAGGTGCTTCCCATGATTGTACAGGTACAGGGACTGCGGAAACGCTATCCCAGCTTTGAACTGGCGGATGTGAGCTTTTGCCTGGAACCGGGTAGGATCACGGGCTTCATCGGCAGAAACGGCGCCGGAAAAACCACGACCATCAAATCCATGCTGAACCTTGTGCATCCGGACAGCGGGGAGATCCGCTTCTTTGGTCTGTCCATGACAGAACATGAAACGGAGATCAAAAAGCGCATCGGCTACTCCACAGGCACGGTGAGCTGGTATCCGAGAAAGAAGCTCCGGGACATTGCCGCCGTCGTGAAACGCTTTTATGACGATTGGGACGAGGAGGCTTATCGCAGATACCTTGCGCTC
>CACZXQ010000049.1 GCA_902785115.1 Oscillospiraceae bacterium
CGCAGGACGAAATCCGGCAATACGCATATGTTCTCCGGCTTGGTGTTCTGTGCGGACTGCAAAGGCAAGATGTACTTCAGCGGTTCTCACGACGACCCGAACAAATGGAATTACACCTGCTCGAACTCCCGAGGCAGCAATTCTCCTTGCTCTGCCCACTTTATCCGCGCGATCGTGTTGGAGCGATTGGTCTGGAATTACACGCAGAGGGTCATTGATCTTGTGCTCCGCTATGAATCCCATTTCCGGGCGATCATGGAGGAGAAAATGCAGACGGAGAGTAAAGCAATCCTCAAAGCCAAGCGGAAGCAGCTTGAAAAGGCGGAGAAGCGTATCCAAGAACTTGACCGGCTATTCGTGCGAACCTACGAAGACAATGCATCTGGGAAGCTGAGCGACGAGCGTTTTGCAGCGATGAGCCGCGGGTACGAGGAAGAACAGCAGGACTTGAAAAAAGCGGCAGAGGTTCTCCGGAAGGAGATTGAAGTACAGGAACAGCAGAACCAGAATTTAGATCTGTTCATTGAGCGGATTCAGAAATACACATCTTTGGATGAGCTGACGCCTTATGTTGCGCATGAGCTGATCAAGGCGATTTATGTGGGAGCGCCGGACAAGAGCAGCGGCAAGCGCCGACAGAGCATCCACATTGAGTACGATCTGATCGGGTTTATCCCGCTTGATGAACTGATGAAACAGGAAACGGCATGACATAATGCCATGCCGTCCCTGCAAAAACGATAAAACTATCTTACGGGTGGAGGCCCTTGTGCCCTCCCGGCGAGCCAGAGCTCGAATAGCAAAGAAATGTTCGGCGAATTCGTACAATATGCGAATTCGCCGAACATTTTCTCAAGACAATACTCCGTGCTGCCGGGAGGGGCGAGCCCCTCCCCTACGGTGGTGACTGGGCTATGCGCGTATCTTGCGGGCGAGCCCCTCCCCTACGGTGGTGACTGGGCTATGCGCGTATCTTGCAACAGCCCCTTTGCTTATAGTGGCCAGTGGTCGGTGATCAGCGGCCAAAATGGCAGATCATACCGCGGTGTCCACGCTCTTGCCGTAGACCACATAGCGCTGGAAGAGAAACTCGGTGACAAAGTTCAAAGCCATGTTGATCGCCGTCACCAGATAGTCGTTCCAGCCCAGGTTTTCCGCGAGGAAGTTGCCGCCCACGGTGGTCAGCGGCGTGAACACCGCGTAGTAGAGCGCGACCTTCAGCATCGCCACCGGGACGTTCGCCACCGATTTGAAGGTGAACTTGCGGTTGAGCGTGAAATTCCACAGCACCGACAGCACCAGCGCGATCAGGTAGCACGGCCAATAGCTCCAGCCGGAAAACTCCGTCAGCAGCGTGAAGGCCAAAATTTCGATCACGCCCGCCGAGATGGAGAAAAAGGTGAACTTCACCATCCGCCAGGCTTCTTTTTTCTTGTTTGATTCCATGATAATACTCCTTATAATTGTAAATCCGTTCGCCGAGGGCGAACACCAGAAGGATTCACTTTTTATTCTTCATTCCCACCGGTGAGGTGCATGTACTCGTCGTAGGTGCAGAGCCGGTCGATCACGCCGTCGTCGGTGATCTCGAGGATGCGGTTGGCCACGGTCTGCGTGAGCTGGTGGTCGTGGCAGGAGAAGAGAATGTTGTATTTGAAGGCCTCCAGCCCGTTGTTGAGCGCCGCGATGGACTCCAGGTCGAGGTGGTTGGTCGGCTGATCGAGCACGAGAAAGTTTGCACCCGAGAGCATCATGCGCGAGAGCATGCACCGGACCTTCTCACCGCCGGAGAGCACCTTCGCCGGCTTATACACATCGTCGCCCGAAAAGAGCATCCGCCCTAAGAAGGTGCGCAGATAGCTCTCCCGCTTGTCCTCGGAAAACTGCCGCATCCACTCAATGAGATCGCCCTCAAAGCCGTCAAAGTAGCTGTTGTGATCCTTGGGGAAGTAGCTCGGCGAGATGGACGCGCCCCACTTGACCGTGCCCTCGTCCGGCTCCTCCTCGCCCATGAGGATCTTATACAGCATCGTGACGGCAAGTTCATTCTTGCCGAGGATGGCGATCTTGTCCTCCTTGCCGACGATGAAGCTCACCTTGTTTAAAAGCTTCACGCCGTCCACGGTCTTGGAGACCTCGGTGACAAACAGGCGATCCTTGCCCGGCTCCCGATCCGCCTTGAAGCCGACCCAGGGATAGCGGCGGTTCGAGGCGGGCAGCTCCTCCACCGTGATCTTGTCGAGCAGCTTCCGGCGTGAGGTCGCCTGCCGGGACTTGGATTTGTTGGCAGAGAAGCGGGCGATGAAGGTCTGCAGCTCCGCGATCTTCTGTTCCGCCTTCTTGTTCTGGTCGCGGATCAGCTTCTGGATGAGCTGGCTGGATTCGTACCAGAAATCGTAGTTACCGACGTACATCTTGATCTTGCCGTAGTCGATGTCCACGATATGGGTGCAGACGTTGTTGAGGAAATAGCGGTCGTGGCTCACCACCAGCACCGTGCCCTCGTAGTCCATCAGAAAGTCCTCGAGCCAGACGACGCTCGCAAGGTCTAAGTTGTTCGTCGGCTCGTCCAGCAGCAGCACGTCCGGGCGGCCGAAGAGCGCCTGCGCCAGCAGCACCTTGACCTTGAGGCGGGGGTCAAGGTCACGCATGAGGCTTCCGTGCAGCGCCGTGTCCACGCCGAGACCCTGCAGGATGCGCCCCGCGTCGCTCTCACTTTCCCAGCCGCCGAGCTCGGAAAACTCCTCCTCCAGCTCCGCCGCGCGCAGACCGTCCTCGTCTGAAAAGTCCTCCTTCTCGTAGATCGCCTCGCGCTCCCTGCCGCAGTCGTAGAGGCGCTGGTGCCCCATGATGACCGTGTCGAGCACCAGGCAGTCGTCATACAGGCTCTGGTTCTGCTTGAGAACCGACATGCGGCGCTTCGGCTCGAGCTGCACAGAACCGGAGGTCGGCTCCAGCTCGCCGGAGAGGATTTTGATGAAGGTGGATTTGCCCGCGCCGTTGGCGCCGATGATGCCGTAGCAGTTGCCGGCGGTGAATTGCAGATCCACGCGCGAAAACAGCACAGAGGAACCAAACTGCATGGAAAGATCGTTGACGGTTAACATAATATTTCTCCTCCCGGATGAGCGTTGTTGATTTTTTCGATGGTGTCCGCGCGGATGGCTTCGCGCAGGGCGGTGAGAGCCGGGGAAAAGCCCACCCGGTCGTCACAGTAGTGCAGGTTTAAGTCGAATTCGTTCTCCGCCCAGGTGCTCAGGTCGGATTCGTTGTGCTGAATGAGCGCCTCCAGCCCGTCGAGCGCCTTGAAAATGCGCGCCTCAAGCGTTTTGCGCTCGTTCATCTCCGCGTAGAGCGCCCGCATTTGACTGGAAAAAGGCGCGGGCAGCGTCGCGACCCAGGCGTCGAGCAGCGTGTCTTCCGTCGCGCGGTCGGCGTCTGTTTTGACGAAGGTGGGAATGTCCCCGGTGAAGGCCTCGCCAAGATCGTGGATCAGGCACATGCTCAGAAGCTTCTCCATGTCCGCCTCCGGGAAGGCGTCCTTGAGCCACCAGGCCATCAGCGCAAGGCGCCAGCTATGCTCCGCCACGCTCTCGCGCCGCCCGCCGGAGGTGTAGCAGTGCCGCGTCGCATCCTTGAGCCGCTCCGCGACATGCAGAGCGTTTAACAGTTCTCTCGCGTCCATGTCAATGCTCCTCCCCGAAATACTTCTCCACGAAATCGACCTTCTCCACCTCAAATTCCCGGCCGCGAAGGTAGTTGAGAAGCCCCGCGTCGGTAGGGAAGTCGAAGCGCAGCTTGTAGGAATAGAGCGCCTGCCCCTTCTCATCGTAATCCTTGTTGAAGCGCTCGCTGCCGTATTTTCCGTCGCCCACCAGCGGCCAGCCTTTGTTGGCCATCTGGACGCGGATCTGGTGTGTCCGCCCGGTGCCGAGGCGGCACTCCACGAGACTGAGCGCACCCTTGGTCTTGAGCACCTTATAATACGTCACGGCGGTTTTTGCGCCGGGCTCGGGTTTGTCCTTCACGAAGACCTGGTTTTTCTTCGCGTCTTTAAACAGCACATTCTCAAGCTTCCCCTCGCCCGGTCTGGGGCGGCCGCGCACGGCGCAGAGATAAAACTTCTCGATCTCCCGGTCGCGGATCTTCTCGTTGAGGATGCGCAGGGTCTCCGCGTTCTTCGCCGCGATCACGATGCCGCCGGTGTTGCGGTCGATGCGGTTGCAGAGCGCGGGCGTGAAGGCGTTTTCCTCTCGCGGCCGCCACTCGCCCTTCTGCGCGAGATAGGCCTGAATGTTTGCGATCAGCGTGTTGTAGTCCCAGACGCCCGCGCTGTGGCAGAGGACGCCGGGCTTCTTGTCCGCAAGCAGGATGTTCTCGTCCTCATAGACCACCGTGAGGCGCGGCGTGCCCACCTTGAGATAAGAATTTTCCTCCCGGGGCTTTTCAAAGAACTCATCGTTGATGTATAATTGTATGGTATCGTTAAGCTGCAGACGGGCGTCCCGCTTGGCGCCCTTGCCGTTTACTTTGATGCGCTTTAAGCGGATGTATTTTTGCAGCAGGCTCTCCGGCAGCAGGGGAACGGCCTTCGACACAAAGCGGTCAAGCCGCTGCCCGGCGTCGTTTTGGCGGATCGTCAATTCTTTCATAAAAATCTCCGGCTCAAAATTGTTTTTTTGTATTATACAGCGGAAAATAAGCCTTGACAAGTGGGAAGGCTTCAACTATAATATCAAAGCGCGATTGTGCGAGAGGTATTGCTATGCGTCTTGATTTACGAGAGATCATTGAGGTTCCCGGCGGCTCTGTTTCCTTCGAGACGGAGATTCCGACGGAACGTTTGGATTTTGCGTCGGTGAAGGCGTATAAGGCTCCCCCCCATGCCGAAGGCCGCGTGTATAACGAGGCCGGTGTGCTCCATCTGGAAGGAACGCTGAAGGCGGACATGGTCTGTATCTGTGACCGCTGCGGCGCGGAATTCGAGAGCGAGAAGGAGCTTCCGCTTGCGGCCACCATCGTGGAGGAGGAGAGCGAGGAGTACCCGGAGCTCTACGTCCTGGACGGCAATGAGATCGACCTGGACGAGATTTTGGAGACAAGCCTGATCCTCGACATGGAGACCAAGTTCCTCTGCAAGGAGGACTGCAAGGGTCTCTGCGATACCTGCGGCGCAAACCTTAACCTTGGCCCCTGCGGGTGCAGGAAACCACGCGATCCAAGATTTGCTGTGCTTGAGCAGCTTTTGGATAAATAAAAAAATGTGCTGCTCATAAACAGCCAGTAATCAGGAGGTGTCAACATGGCAGTCCCGAAAGGAAAAGTATCTCGGCAGAGACGCGATAAGAGACGTTCTTCCACCTGGAAGCTCACCGCCCCCGGCATCGTTGTTTGCCCCAACTGCGGCGAGTACTGCATGCCCCACCGCGTATGCCGCCACTGCGGTCAGTACAAGGGCCGCGCGGTCATCAACGTCGAGGAGAGCAAGTAAGAGATAGCTTAAGGAGGAGAAGGGTTGACCTGCTCCTCCTTAAACTATTGTAAGGAATAATGAAAAATGAATCGTGAATAGTTAAAGTGTCGCTGCGCGACGATTATAATAAGTTCCCGAAGGGAACACCATAACTTTTCACTCTTCACGATTCACTTTTCACTCTATCAGAATTGTTATGGACAACATCATCAAATCCATCGACCCCGGGAGCCCTTTGCGGCACCATGCCCGGGTCGGCGACAATTTGATCTCCATTAACGGCAAGCGCGTCGTAGACGTGCTGGACTATAAGTTCTACGCCTATGACCGGGTGCTGGACGTGCTTTTGCGCCGTCCGGACGGGACGGAGTACCATGTGAACGTCCACAAGGCAGAGGGCGGCGACCTGGGTGTGGATTTCGAGAGCTATCTGATGGACTCTCCCCGCTCCTGCGCGAACAACTGCGTCTTCTGCTTTATCGACCAGCTCCCCAAGGGGATGCGCCCGACGATGTATTTTAAGGACGACGATGCGCGCCTTAGCTTCCTGCTGGGAAATTACATCACGCTCACAAATCTCTCCAGGCGCGAAATTCAGCGCATCATCGACCTGCACGTGAGTCCCGTGAACGTCTCGGTGCACACGACAAACCCCGAACTCCGCTGCAGGATGCTCAAAAACCCCCGCGCCGGGGAGACGATCGAGACCATGCGCCGCTTTGCCGAACACGGCATCGTCATGAACTGCCAGATCGTCTGCTGCCCGGGCTGGAATGACGGGGAGGAGCTGACGCGCACGATGGAGGATCTGGCGGCGATGTACCCCGGGGTGCACAGCGTGTCCATCGTCCCGGTGGGGCTGACGAAGTACCGCGAGGGGCTGGCTCCGCTCACGCCCTTCACGCCCGAACACGCCGCGGAGACCATCGACCAGATCACCGCCTTCGGCGACCGCTGCATCGAAAAATACGGCAGCCGCATCTTCTGGTGCGGGGACGAGCTGTATCTCAAGGCGGGGCGCGCGCTGCCCCCGGACGAATTTTACGAGGAATACACCCAGCTTGAAAACGGCGTGGGGATGCTGCGGCTTTTGGAAACCGAGTTTCGCTCCGCCCTCAAGCTCTCCGACGCGCCGGACGGCCTGCCCTTTGCCATCGCCTGCGGCACCTCGGTGGGGGATTTCTTTACGCGGCTCATAGAGCTTGCCAGGGAAACCTGGCCGGAACTGAACGGGCGGGTCTATCCCATCGTCAATGACTTCTTCGGCCACAGCATCAACGTCTCCGGCCTCATTACCGGCGGCGATCTGATCAGGCAGCTTCAAGGCAAGGACTTGGGGCAGCGGCTCTTCATCTCGCAAAATATGCTCAGGCGGCAGGAGCTGGACTTTTTGGACGATGTGACGCTCGCTCAGGCGCAGGAAGCCCTCGGCGTGCCCATCTATCCGGTTGCGTCGGACGGCTTTGCGTTGTGGGACGCGATCTCCGGCGAGCAATTGCCGGAGGTGAAGCTTCCCGAACGCGGCGAAGAGACGGAATACTATCAGTACAATCAGAATTGAGGCATACAGTATGTCAAGACCTTTGGTAGCAATCGTGGGCAGACCCAATGTGGGTAAGTCCATGCTCTTTAACCGCCTCGTGGGGCAGCGCCTCTCCATCGTGGAGGACACCCCGGGCGTCACCCGTGACCGGCTCTACGCCGAGTGCGAGTGGTGCGGGCGGAAATTCGATATGGTGGACACCGGCGGCATCGAGCCGAGCACCGACAGCGAGATCCTGCTCTTCATGCGCGAGCAGGCGCAGATCGCCATCGACGCGGCGACGGTGATCGTGCTGGTCACCGATCTGCGTACCGGCGTGACCGCGGCGGACAAGGACGTGGCGAACATGCTGCTGCGCTCGAAGAAGCCCGTGGTGCTCGCGGTCAACAAGGCCGACTCCACCGGCGCGACCGATCCCGGCGTGTACGAATTTTATTCCCTCGGCCTCGGCGACCCGATCCCGGTCTCCGCCGTGCACGGGCACGGCACCGGCGATCTGCTCGACGAGTGCCTCAAGTACTTCCCGGAGACGGACGAGGAAGAGGAGGAAGAGGATCTCATCAAGGTTGCCATCATCGGCAAGCCCAATGTGGGAAAATCCTCCCTCACAAACCACATCCTGGGGCAAAAGCGCGTCATCGTCTCCGACATCGCCGGCACCACCCGCGACGCGGTGGACGCAAGCTTTGAAAACCAGTACGGCAAGTACCTCTTCATCGACACCGCCGGTATCCGCCGCAAATCCAAGGTGGATGAGCGGGTGGAGAAGTTCTCCGTCATGCGCGCGCAGCTTGCCATCGAGCGGGCGGACGTGTGCCTCATCATGATCGACGCGCGCGACGGCGTCACCGATCAGGACACCAAGATCGCGGGGCTTGCCCATGAGGCGGGCAAGGCCAGCATCATCATCGTCAACAAGTGGGATCTCGTGGAGAAAGAGACCGGCACCATGGAGAAGATGCGCAAGGACATCATGCGCGACCTGAGCTTCATGAGCTACGCGCCCATCCTCTTCATCTCCGCCCTCACCGGCCAGCGCACCGACCGCATCTTTGAACTCATCAACTTCGTCAACGACCAGTCCAATATGCGTATCACCACCGGGATGCTGAATAACGTCCTGGCCGACGCGCAGGCCAGGGTGCAGCCGCCCACCGACAAGGGCCGCCGCCTGAAGATCTACTACATGACCCAGACCGGCATTAAGCCCCCCAACTTCGTCATCTTCTGCAACAGCCGGGAGTTGTTCCACTTCTCCTATCAGCGCTACATCGAAAACCAGATCCGCGCGGTCTTCGGCCTCGAGGGTACGCCCGTGCGCATCGTGATCCGCCAGAAGGGAGACAAGGAATGATCGTCTATTGGCTTCTGCTGCTGCCCGTCGCCTTCGTCGGCTATCTGAGCGGCAGCATCAGCACCATGCGCGTGGCCTCCCGCTTTGTTTTTCACAAGAACCTTCGCCGCCTCGGCACAGGAAACCTCTTTCTCTCCAACTTCCGCCGCCTCTATGGCTGGTGGGGCGCGGTGAAGCTCCTGCTGGTAGAGATCATCAAGGACATGCTCCCGATCCTGCTGGGCGCGCTGCTGCTGGCGATCAAGAAGCACGCGGATGTGGGCGCGGCCTTTGGCGCCTTCTGTATGCTGATGGGTCGGCTCTGGCCGCTCTTCAACGGCTTTAAGGCCAGCCACCACGGCGCCGTGGCGCTGGCTGCGGCGCTTTTGAGCGTGGAGGTCTCGGTCGGCGCTTCCGCGGCGCTGGTGATGCTTATCGTCATCTGGTTTACGCGCTATCTCTCCCTCGGCGTTGCCGCCGGGGCCTTGATCGCCGTGGTCACGGCGCTGCTGACCGTGGATGACAGGCTGGTGATGCTGCTCGCCATCTTCTGCGCGGCGCTGGTGCTGGTGCACGAGATCCCCGCCCTGCTGCGTATGAGTCAGGGAAAAGAGGAGCGCCTGAGTTTCGAGCAGGACATCAGTTATAAATTCGACGAAAAGTTTTGACCAATACTGTCATCCTGAACACTGCACAGGATGACAGTTTCGTTTCTGACTATAGCTGGCTTTTCGGTTTGTCGCTGCGATCGCTGTGGTTGAGAGAAAGGTATACATTTTTGTGCAGCGAAGAAGTTTCCGACAGTTTCCATTTGACATTTCGGTATGCTTGTACTACATTTGCTTTCGTAAGGGTGTGAATCAATGCATTTTGCGGAACTCTTTCTGATCGGCGTAGGGCTGAGTATGGACGCCTTCGCTGTTTCGATCTGCAAGGGGCTCTCGGTACAGCGCCTCAAGCTGAAACACGCGCTGCTGGCGGGGCTGTACTTCGGCGGCTTTCAGGCGCTGATGCCGCTCATCGGCTGGCTTCTGGGCTACCGCTTCGAGGGCATGATCCGCAGTGTGGATCACTGGGTCGCCTTCGTGCTGCTGGGCGTCATCGGCGCGAACATGATCAAGGAATCCTTTGGCGACACGGAGAAGCTGAGCGACGATTTCGGCTTTCGCACGATGCTGCTGCTGGCGGTCGCCACAAGCATCGACGCGCTGGCCGTCGGCGTGACCTTCGCCTTTTTAGAGGTGAAGATCCTGCCCGCCGCCGCGCTGATCGGTGTGACGACCTTTGTCCTCTCGGCGCTCGGTATCTGGATCGGGCATATCTTCGGCGTGCGCTTCAAGGCAAAGGCGGAGCGCCTCGGCGGTGTGATATTGATCCTGATCGGGACGAAGATCTTATTGGAGCATTTGGGAATCATCAATTTTTAGGATTACATATGGTCAAGACAAAAGCGAAAATTTTTCTCGGCGTGATCGTGACGCTGGGGCTGATGCTGGGCGTGATGATCCAGTTGACGCTCATGGCGCGGGACGAGCGCGAGGGCAGGCTGCAGGGGGAAGCGCTGGCAAGAGCCATGAGCGCCGCGGCGGTCAAAGCCTTCGACGACCGCGCCGAGCAGCAGGCGCAGATACGCGCAGGCTGGGCCGAGCAGCAGGCCGCGCTGACGGCAGAACCCGTGATGCGCGCCGAACGACGCGCGCAGGAGCAGCCGGAGCTGCTGATCCTCGTCAATCCCTGGAATCCGCTTCCGGAGGAGTATACGATGGTGCTGCAGCAGGTGGGGCGCGAGTTCGGCACGGATTACAAGATGGACGAGCGCTGCGCGGACGAGCTGGAGCAGATGATCTTCGACTGCCGCGAGGCGGGGAACCATCCCTGGATCTGCTCGGCCTACCGCACCCAGCAGTACCAGCAGAACCTATTTGACAACAAGGTGCTGCGCGTGATCCTGGAGGGCAACAGCCCCGAGGAGGCGCCTGCCATCGCCGCCATGGCGGTGGCGCTGCCGGGTACGAGCGAGCACCAGCTCGGTTTTGCCGTGGACATCATCGACGAGATCTACACCAATCTGGACGAGGGGCAGGAGAGCACCTCCACCCAGCAGTGGCTGATGGAAAACTGCTGGCGCTACGGCTTTATCCTGCGCTATCCCGTCGGCACCACGGACATCACCGGCATCATCTACGAGCCCTGGCACTATCGCTATGTGGGCGCGCGCTACGCCGAGGAAATCAGCGCTCTCGGCGTCACGCTGGAGGAATACCTCGCCATGCGGCGGGGGAGATAGGTCAACTCTTAATTATTCTTAAATCGGAACCAATCGCCTGTTTTTTGCGTCTAATGTGTGTTAAGATGCAGACAGAAGAAAGGGGGCGACAGGATGCAGAGCGAAGAACTGACGGCAAAACGAAGAAAAATCAAGCCCTGGGTTCTGATCGTCCTTGCGCTGCTTGCGGCGGTGCTGCTGTTGCTGCTGGGCTTTCGGCTGCGCGGCTGGCTGCAGCAGGGACAGGACAAGGGGCTGACCGTCCTTGTCAATCCCTGGAACGGCGCGGCAAACAGCGGCTTTACCCCGCGCCCTGTCGAGCTGGAGGGCGCACAGGTGGATAAGCGGATACGCAAGCCGCTGCAAAGGCTGCTGCAGGACGCGAGGCAGGAGGGGCTTTCCCCAAAGCTGATCGCGGGCTATCGCAGCGCCGAGGAGCAGCAGGCGCTTTTTGACGAAACCGTGCGTGAGCTGCTCTCCGGCGGCGACTTGAGCGAGAACGAGGCGGCGGTGATCGCTTCGATGCGCGTCGGCGCGCCCGGCAGCAGCGAGCATGAGCTGGGGCTCGCGGTGGATTTTCAGGAGGACGAGGCGCTTTTTGCCTGGCTTCAAGACAATGCCTGGCGCTATGGCTTCATTCTCCGCTATCCCGCCGGGAGCGAGAGTCTCACCGGGCGCGACGCCGACCCCGGCCATTACCGCTATGTGGGCGAGGCCGCGGCGGAGCAGATCCAGGCCATGGACGCGACGCTCGAGGAATACCTCTCCCTCTTCTACGGCGACAGCGCACAGGTCATTTTTGAGTGAATTGGGGGACTGTCTCAAAAACTGACGTTTTGAGACAGCCCTTTTTTGCGTCTGGAAATATTTTTTCCGTCTTGCGCGAGACAAGCTGCTCGTGTAAAATGAAGGCATGGAAAAGACGAGTACGAAAAAATCCCTCCTGCGCGCAGCAATGGGGCGGCATATCCTTCTGCTCGTCAGCGGCGCAGTGATCCTCCTGCACCTGCTGACGCGGCGAAGCTATGCCTTCAACCGCTGGCTCTCCACCTTCTTTGTGCGCCCGGTGCATCGCGCTTTGAGCCGCGTCACCGCGCTTGTGCCCTTCTCGGTGGCGGAGGCGCTGATCGGGCTGGCGGCGGTCGGAGCTGTAGTTTACATAATAATATCTGTTACTCGCCTGATCAAACGACCGGGTAGAGGGGGACAAGTTTACATAATTATTTTAACGCTTGCAAGCTCCGCGCTCGCGGTCTATGCGGGCTTCTGCCTGCTGTGGGGCGTCTACTACTACGGGGACGATTTCGCCGCCCAGAGCGGGCTCAAGAGCGAGCCTGTCTCGGTGCAGGAGCTTCAGACCGTGACGGCTTATTTCGCCTCTCTCTGCAATGACTACGCCGAGGCGGTGGCGCGCGACGAATCGGGCTGCTGCGCCACGGATCGGGCGGCGGTGCTGGCAAAATCCCCGGAGGTCTACGCAGAGACGGCGCGGCGCTATCCCTGCCTGGCGGCGCCGGCGGTGCGCGCCAAGGGCGTGTTTTTCTCGCGCGTGATGAGCTATACGGATTTTACCGGCTTCTTCTTCCCCTTTACCGCCGAGGCCAACGTGAACCTGGATTTCCCGCCGGCGCTCTTTGCCGCCACGGTCGCGCATGAGCTGGCGCACCAGCGCGGCGTTGCCAAGGAGCAGGAGGCCAACTTCTGCGCGGTGCTCTCCAGCCTCGACTACGGCGATCCGGACTACTGCTATTCCGCCTGTCTGCTTGCCTATACCCACCTCGGAAACGCCCTGCACGACGCGGATAATAAAGCCTGGCGCGCGATTTACGATACGCTCTCCGAGCCGGTGCTGCGCGATTTTGCCGCGAGCCGCGCCTACTGGCAGCAGTTTGAGACCCCGGTGCAGAGCGTGTCCAACGTGGTGTACGAAAACTTCCTCTATAGCTATGACCAGAACCTCGGCCTCAGAAGCTACGGTGCCTGTGTCGATCTGCTGGTGAATTTTTTTTATCCGATCGTAAAGGGGATGTGAAAATCACATCCCCACAGTTTC
>CACZXQ010000050.1 GCA_902785115.1 Oscillospiraceae bacterium
TGCACATCTGGGATGAGCGCGAGCTCGTGATGGACATTCTCGAGAAAATGACCGGCAACCGCGTCAACTACGCCATGGTCACCATTGGCGGCGCGCGGCGCGACATCGACGACGATCTGCGGCGCGAAATCCTGGACGCCTGCGCGAAGCTCAAAGGCCCCCTCGACCGCATCACCGAGATCGCCCTGACCGACAAGACCATCGCCATGCGCACCAAGGGCGTCGGCGTTCTGCCGACAGCGGACGCGATCCGTCTCGGCGCGGTCGGGCCCCATGCACGCGCCTCGGGCGTGGACATCGACGTCAGGCGTGACGCGCCCTACAGCTGCTACGACGAGTTTGAGTTCAACATCCCCGTGGTGGACAGCTGCGACGTGTTTGCCCGCGTGGTCGTGCGCGCGCTCGAGTGCTACGAGAGCATCAAGATCATCCAGCAGGCGCTGGAGAACCTGCCCGAAGGCCCCATCAATCTTGGCACCAAGCTTCCCAAGATCAAGGAAGGCCAGGCCGTCTGCCGCCACGAGGCGCCGCGCGGTCAGCTGAGCCACATGGTCGTCGGCAACGGCTCGCTCACGAACCACCGCGTCTCCGTGCATGTGCCGAGCTTCAAGAACACCCCCACGGTGCCCTTCATGCTCCGAAACAACACTGTCGCGGACGCGGGGCTCATCATTGCGAGCATCGACCCCTGCTTCAGCTGTCTGGACAGATAACGCGCGCTATGCACGAATTGGCACTGACCGAGGGCATCATCGCCATCGTAGAGCAGGAGGGGAAGAAAAACGGCTTTACACGGGTGCTGGAAATTTCGCTCAAGGTGGGCGAATTTTCCGGCGTGATCCCGGAATGTCTGCTGGAATTTTTCCCCATCGCCTCCAAGGGTACCCTGGCAGAGGGCGCAAAGCTCGTACTCGAGCGTGTCCCCGCCGCCTTCTCCTGTCCCGACTGCGGCTTTGAAGGCCCCCTCCCCCGGCACTCCGCCGTCTGCCCGGACTGCGGGAGCGAGCGCATCCGCTTAATCGCCGGCCGGGAGTTCTTTGTGGAAAACCTCAAGGTTGAATGAAGAGAGAAAAGATTTGGTGTTCCCTCCGGACATTTAATAAGTCGCGCAGCGACACCTTCACCAACCACTAACCACTAATCACTAAATAAAGGAGTTGTTGCTTCTTGCGCAAAACAACATTCCCCGCGGTGCTTGCCACCTTCGTGGTCTGCTTTTTGTTCTGGATGCTGCTGGATTTCAGCTTCAAGCCGGAAGAGCTGATCGCGGGGGCGATCGTGAGTCTCGCGGTGGCGCTGTTCTCCGCCCGCTTCTTCATCCATGAAAAGGCCGGCTGGTTCTTTAACCCCCTGCGCCTTGTAAAGCTGCTGGGCTTCTGGTGCGTCACCTTCCCCGTGGAGCTGTGGAAGGCCAACGTGGACATGGCCAGGCGCTGCTTTACCGGCTGCACAAACATCAATCCCGGCATCGTGAAGGTGCCCGTGGATCTCAAGTCTGACTACGGCCGGGCGGCGCTGGCCAACGCCATCACCCTCACGCCCGGCACCATGACCCTGGACATTGCCGAGCAGGAGGGTCAGACCTACTATTACATTCATTGGATCAACGTGACCGCCACCGGCGAGGAAGCCGGGGAGGCCATCAAGGGCAGACTCGAAAAAGGACTCAAGGGGGTGTGGGAATGAGCGACTTTCTGATTTTTGCGATCTTCTTCGCGGCGCTGGCGCTCATGAACCTCTACCGTCTCGCCAAGGGTCCCACCGCGGCGGACCGTCAGGTTGCCGGGGACTCCGCCGATATCCTCATCACCTGCGCGCTGGTGCTCTTCTCGCTCTACTCCGGGCGCGGCGTGTACCTCGACATCGCCATCATCAGCGCCATGCTGGGCATCATCGACACAATGCTGGTCGGCCGTTATCTTGACAGAGGGAGGTGGCATTACGATGCTGATTCGGATCATCGCTGATCTTCTCATTTTCATCGGCGCGGTGTTTGCCACCGCCGGCACCATCGGCGTCGTCAAGATGCCCGATCCTTACAGCCGTATGCAGGCCAGCACCTGCATCGCAACGCTTGGCATGCTGGGCGTGATGCTGGGCGCGCTGCTGTACGCCATCTTCGTCATGGCAAGCGCCTCCGCCGCCATCAAGGTCTGCGTGATCGCGATGCTGATCTTCGTCACCAACCCCGTGGGTGCGCACGCCATCGTCAAGGGCGCTTACCGTCACGGCATCCGCCCGGACAAGCCCATGGAAGTCGACGACTTCAGGAGGGATTTCGATGAGTAATTTGATCGTGATTCTCAACGTCCTCGTGATCGCGGGTCTGATCACCTCCGCGATCCTGGCGGTGCACTTTGAAAAGCTCTTGAGCTCCGTTATCGCCCTTGGCGTGGTGGGCATCTTCGCCGCCGCGGCGTTTCTGCTGATGCACGCGCCGGACGTGGCCATCTCCGAGGCCGCCGTGGGCGCGGCGCTCAGCCCGCTGATCTTCATCGTCGCCCTGAAGAAGATAAGAGGAGGGGACGATAAATGAAAAAATTCCTTACTTACCTCTGTCTCGCCGTGTTCCTGTTCGCGGGCATCTACGCCTGCCTGGACATGGCAGAGATGCCCCGCAGCTACGAGGGGCAGAACGCCGCGGTCTCCGTCTATGAGCTGCAGCAAAACCCCGCCGCCTATGACGACAGCCAGGCCGATGGCGCGGCCGCTGCTATCGTGCAGCAGAACCTGGAGAAGACCCACGCCCTCAACGACGTGACCTCCATCGTCTTCGACTTCCGTGGCTACGACACCATGGGCGAGGCCTTCATCCTCATTACCGCCGTGGCGGGCTCCGTGGTCATCCTCTACACCAAGACAAAGAAGGAGGACAAGCGCGATGAATAACAAGCCTGAAATCAAGCGCATCATCCAGCGCTGCGGCTGCGACGCGATCCTCCCCTTCGCGCTGGTGTATGTGCTCTACATCATCCTGCACGGGCACCTGTCCCCCGGCGGCGGCTTCCAGGGCGGCGTGCTGATGGCGGGCGTGGTCATCCTGCTCTATCTCGGCCACGGCTTTGAGGCCACGGTGGACGCGCTGAGCTATCACACCCTGCACAAGAGCGAGGGCGTGGCCTCCGTCGTGTATGTGGCGCTGGCGCTCATGGGCGTCGCGGTGGGTGCGCAGTTCTGCCAGAACGTGCTCTATACCCAGGGCGCCGCCGGCGAGCTCTACAGCTCCGGCACCATTTTCTGGATGAATCTCGCCGTCGGCGTGAAGGTCATTACCGGTATCAGCTCCATTTCTTTGCTGATGATCAGTTTGCTCGCCGGCAAGGACATTGACACCACGGACTAAGGGGGAAAAAGATATGATAACCTTAAACTACATCGCCTCCTTCTTCCTGATCGCCCTGGGGCTCTACTGCATCGTGGTGAAGTATAACCTCATCAAGACCGTGATCGGGCTATCCATCATGGACTACGGCGTGAACCTGCTCATCATCACGATCGGCTTCAATCCCGGCGGCACCGCCCCCATCTTCACCCCGGGCGAACTCAATCCCGCAAGTTTCTTCGTCGATCCCATCCCCCAGGCGCTCACGCTCACCAGCATCGTCATCGGCGCCTGTGTGACCGCGATGAGCCTGGCGCTCGTCATCAAGCTGGAGGAGACCTACGGGACCATCGACACCCGTGAGATAAGGAGGCTGAGAGGATGAATTGGCTTAGTCTTCAGCATTTCCCGATCTACTCGATCATGGTGCTGTTCCTCGGCGCGTTCCTGATCGTCATTTTCGGGCATAATAAAGTGTTCCGCCACGCGGTGGCATTGCTTGCCACCTTCGCCTCCTTCTTCTTCATGGCGATGCTCTTCAAGCCCGTCATGCTGGGCGGCGAGACCATCGCCTACTGGATGGGCGGGCGCGCGCCCGCGGGCGGCTACGCCATCGGCATCGCCCTTGAGGTGGACGCGCTGAGCCTGTTCTTCGGGCTGCTCGTAAGCTGCGTGGTATTTATCGCCTGCATCTATTCGATCCAGTACATGCGCCATGACGACAACGTCCCCCAGTATTACACCCTGTTTCTGATGCTCGCGGGCGGCGTGATGGGTCTGGTGCTCTCCGGCGACCTCTTCAACATGTTTATCATGGTGGAGATCCTGACCTTTGCCGCCGTGGCGCTCACTGCCTTCCGCAACACCGCAAACGGCGCGCTGGAAGCGGCGTTTAAGTACCTCGTCGTCGGCTGCATCGGCTCGACCTGCATCCTCGCCGGTACGATCATGCTCTACGCCCAGATGCACACGCTGAATCTGGCGCAGCTTTCCGCCCTGATCCCCGGCAATCTTTCCGCCGCGACCAAGGTGGCCTTCGCGCTGCTCTTCATCGGCTTCTGCACCAAGGCCTTCCTCGTTCCCTTCCACCCCCTGGCGGCAGACGCCCACGGCGCGGCGCCGGCCTCCATCTCGGTGCTCATCTCCGGCGTTCTCACCAAGAGCGGCATCTACGGCCTCATTCGTCTGAGCTACTTCCTGTTTCGCACGATGGCACTCGGCACGATGCAGTTCTGGCTCGTGTTCCTCGGCAGCGTTTCCATGTTCGTCTGCGTGACGATGGCGCTTGCCCAGCATGACTTCAAGCGTCTGCTGGCCTTCCACTCCATCTCCCAGATCGGCTATGTGCTGGCCTCCGTGGGGCTCTGCACCGCCTTCGGCATCTCCGCCGGTCTCTACCACGCAATGAACCACACGCTCTTCAAGGGGCTGTTGTTCCTGGCTGCCGGCGCGGTGCTGCACGAAACCGGCACCACCGACCTCGGAAAACTCGGCGGCCTCTCCAAGAAGATGCCCCACACCACCGTGCTTTTCCTGATCGGCGCCTTCTCCATCAGCGGCATCCCGCCCTTCAACGGCTTTGCCTCGAAGTGGATGATCTACCAGGCCACCTATCAGAAGGCCGTGGAGACCGGGAACATCGGTTTCCTGCTCGTCACCATCTGCGCGCTCGTCACCTCCACACTGACGCTGGCCTCCTTCGTGAAGGTCACGCAGTCCGTCTTCTTCGGGCAGCTTCCGAAGGAGTATGAGAATGTGAAGGAAGTCGGCTTCGGGATGCGCCTTGCCATGGGCATCCTCGCCGTGATGTGCGTTGTGACGGGTCTGTTCCCCAATCTCGTCACCCGCTACCTGACCGAGCCCGCGGCACGCGCGGTGTTCGGCGTGGGCGATTACATCAACAAGATGATGGGCGCGGGCTATGTCCAGCTTCCCGCCGAGCGCGTGAGCTTCGCCTCCGCCGGTGTGTGGAGCCCGGTGTCCTGGCTGTGCCTGCTGATGATCGCGCTGCTGGCGGTGACCATTGTCGCGATCGCGGGCAAGTATGACCGCGTGAGCGTGAAGTCCTCCGAGAGCAGAGGCGGCAAGTACGACCTGTTCTACGGCGGCGAAGAGACCGTCTTCTCCCAGGTGGGCGGCGACGATCTGTTCTGGGGCTTCAAGCACAACTGGCGGCACTACTTCAGCTTTATGCATGAGCTGCACAGCGGCGTCGTCAACGACTACGCACTCTGGGCCGTGGTGGCGCTGGCACTTGCCATCGTCTACGCCCTGATCGTTCTGTAAGGAGGTGGGAAAATGATTTTAGACGCTTTGAAATACCTGGCCTATATCCTCATCTTCCCCGGCTTCCTGTTCTGCTTTCTGACCGGTATGCTGCTCTGCGGCATTGACCGCAAGCTGGTCGCCCGGATGCAGAAGCGCGTGGGGCCGCCGATCCTGCAGCCCTTCTACGACTTCTTCAAGCTCTGCGGCAAGGAGACCATCGTTCCCGACGCCGCAAACCGCACGGTGTTCCTGCTTGCCCCGCTGGTTGGGCTCGCGGCGCTCGTGGTGCTGCAGCTTTTCATCCCGGTGTTCAGCTTCACCGCTTTCTCCAATGTGGCTGACATCATCGTGATCCTCTATCTGCTGCTGATCCCGGCGCTCTCGATCATGGTAGGCGGCGCGTCCACCGGCTCGCCTTACGCGGGCGTGGGTCTCAGCCGCGAGATGGTGACCGTGCTCTCCTGCGAGCTGCCGCTGGTGCTGGTGCTGCTGGCGGTCGGCAAGAAGGTCGGCGCGGCGACCGGCAGCGGGCTCTGCTTCTCCCTGACGGAGATCGTCCGCTACCAGATGGCGCACGGCAGCCTTATCGGCAATCTCAGCATGATCCCCGCGGCGGTGGCCTTCCTGATGGTCATCCCCGGCGAGACCGGCAGCCACCCCTTCGACGCGGCGGAGGCCGAGACCGAGATCTGCGAGGGCATGCTGGCCGAGTACAGCGGCGCGCCCCTGGGCGTATTCAAGCTCAACCACGCGATCAAGCTGCTCACGCTGACGAGCATGTTCGTGATGCTCTTTTTGGGCGGCATCGGCGGCGGCATCCAGAACCTGGTATACACCATGGGTCTCTCGGGCGGCCTCGCCGGAGCGCTCATCACGCTCTTGAACGTGGCGGTGCTTTTCGCCCTGTGCGTCGCGGTCACCGTGGTGACGATTTCCTTCGTACACGCGGTCACCGCCCGCCTCAAGATCGAGCAGATCTTCAAGTTCTACTGGACCGTGGTCTCCGCGCTGGCACTGGTGAGCCTGGTGCTGGCCTGGTACGGTCTGTAAGGAGGTGCCTTGATGTTTCAAAAACTGATCGAAGAGAGCACCGGCAAATCCCCGTGGCTCTTCCACATCAACGCCGGCTCCTGCAACGGCTGCGACATTGAGCTTGTGAGCGTTCTCACCCCGCGCTACGACGCGGAGCGCCTGGGCTTCAAGCTCGCCGGCAGCCCCCGCCATGCCGACATCGTGGTCGTCACCGGCCCCATCACCGCCCAGTCCCTGCCCCGCGTGCTGCGCTCCATCGAGCAGGTGCCGGAACCGCGGTGCATCGTCACGATGGGCTCCTGCCCGCAGTCGGGCAACGTCTTTCGCGGCAGCTACTCCATCTGCGGCCCGCTTTCCAAGTATGTGCATGTGGACGTGGATGTGGCCGGCTGCACGCCGAAGCCCGAGGCCGTCATCGACGGGCTGGCGCTTGCCACCAAGATCCTGCAGGAGAAAAGGAGGGCGAAGAAGTAATGGATTTCCCGTTTGTAAAGGAGGCCATCTCCCAGCTCTTCTCCAAGCCGAGCTGCGCCATGTACCCCGCCGTGGAGAGCGTCGCCGCTCCCCGCTATCGCGGGCGCATCGCCTTTGACCCCACGAAGTGCATCAACTGCATGATGTGCGAGCGCGTCTGCTGCGGCGGCGCGATCACCCACACCGTGGAGAAAACCGAGGAGGGCGACAAGATCACCCGCAGCTTTAACCTCGGCTGCTGCACCTTCTGCGCCCACTGCATGGACTTTTGCAATCACGGCGCGATCGAGCTGACGCAGGATTACCACATGATCGCCACCAAGGAAGAGGATCTGATCGTCTCCGGCACCTTCATCAAGAAGCCCCCGGTGAAGAAACCCGTTCCTCCCAAGCCCGCGGCGCCTGCTGCTCCTAAAGAAACCAAATCAGAGCCCAGCGCCAGCGGGTCTGATTTGGAGAGGCAGAAGGGGGAAGCGGATGTGAAGTCTTCGCCGAAGGCGGAGACGGAACGGAGCGCGCCCGTTCTGCCGAGGGACGACGGCAAGCCCGTGCAGGACCCCGCCAAGTGCATCTACTGCACGATCTGCGCCCGCAAGTGCCCCGCCGGGGCGCTGACGGTGGATCGCGCGGCGAAGACCTGGGCGCTCGATGAGGACGCCTGTGTCGCCTGCGGCACCTGCGCCGCTGCCTGCCCGAAGAAAGCGATTATTATGTAAGAAAACCCTGGGGTGTGAAAACGAAGTTTTCACATCCCAGGGTTTTCAGTTTTCAGGTAACGATTGAGTCCCCTCAAGGAGACGCAATCGTTACCTCTTCCTCCTGCAAATCCTCGGGCAGGACGGCCATCAGATCTTCCTTTGTCGGGCTTTCCATCGCGGCGACACGGTTTGACTGGCGGACGATCATGTCCTCAAAGCAGTTGCGCACGTCGCGCCCGTTGCCGAAGTTTTCGTTGCGCTCCTCGTAGAGCCGGGTGAACATCTCCACGGCGGCCTTCTCGGTCTCCTCGCTCATGGTGTACCGGTTTTTCTCGCACTGCTTGCGGAAGATGGCCATGAGCTGCTCGCCGTTATAGTCGGGGAAGAAGAAATACTTGTTGAAGCGGGACTCGAGACCGGGGTTGGAGCTAAGGAAATTTTCCATCGGCCCGGTGTAGCCCGCGACAATGACGATCAGATCGTCCCGGTGATCCTCCATGGCCTTGAGAATGGTCTCGATAGCCTCGCGGCCGAAGTCGTTCTCGCCGCCGGAGGAGAGGGAGTAAGCCTCGTCGATGAAGAGCACGCCGCCGAGGGCGGACTTGATGACCTCCTGGGTCTTGAGCGCGGTCTGCCCCACATAGCCCGCGACAAGGCCGGAGCGATCCACCTCCACAAGCTGCCCCTTGGAGAGTACGCCGATGGCGGCATAGAGGCCGGAGACCAGGCGCGCCACCGTGGTCTTGCCGGTGCCGGGATTGCCGAGGAAGACCATGTGCAGGCTCATGGGCGGCACGGGCAGGTCGTTTTCCTGCCGCAGCTTGCGGACTTTGACCAGGTTCATCAGGTTTTTGACGTCCTTTTTCACCTCATCCAAGCCCACGAGATCTTCAAGCTGTGCCATCAGCTCGTCAAAATCGGGCTTCTTCTCCTCGGCGGGGGCGGCTCCCTTCGGCTGCTCCCCGCCGGAGGTCTGGAGCTGGGGCTTGTGCTTTTCCTGAAAGCTCGGCTCCCCGCTCGTCACAAAGTCAAGCGGATTCAAGCCCTCGCGGCTCTTGCGCACACCGCTGGCATCGCAGATGGCGGAGAGGCGGTCACCGCACTCAGTGATGTAGGCAGCCTCCTCATACGTCACGTCGTCGTCCACGGCGGCGAGGTAGAGCAGGATGTTCGTCAGCATCCGGATAAAGGTGCGGGAGGTCTCGCTGCCGCGCCTGGCGTCGCTCTCAGCCATGTTCCAGAAGAACACTGGCGGCATAAACACATCCTCCTGCACGGCGGAGCTGGTCAGGTTCCACAGCAGCCACTTGGGCTGGGGCTGATTGCGGGAGTAGATCTGGTTTGCCATCTCCACATGGCGCTCGGAAATGCTGCCCGCGCGGCTCCAGAGCGCGAGGGCGCACTTGGTCATGAATTTATCCAGCTCTTCGGCAAGGCCGGCGTTGCCCACACGGTAAAAGGCGTCGGTATTGGCGAGATAGATTTTGTGAAACTCCTCGGGGGAGCGGTTCCAGGTCGTAGGCATGGCGGTTGTCTCCTGTTTGTTTATGATGATTTCTCAATTAATCATCATTATAAACCTTTTTTCTTCTTGGTCAAGTAGAGCAACAGAAGGTTTGAAGGTGTTTATTATCCATTTTGCTGAATGTTATGTTTGAGTTAAACAATGAAATTACTTAGATCGACTATCTCTGTACTTAGAGCATCTTCTGGTATCCCATAGCAAATAACATATTTCTCTACTATTTCTACTGTTCTCTGGGGTATCTCTGATGTATTGATAACATATGCTGCGTTTAGTTTGGGATTGAAAACACCGAGCTTCTGGACATTTTGATATTTGGGCTGTTTCGAGTGAACGCCCATTATCCAGTACATCAACAACTGGAGAGTATTCTGACTTGAAAGATTTTTCTTTGATACCTTACAATCCCACAAAGTATCTGCTGTCAAATAATCTCCGTCACCTGAGCTTACAGTGGAGCTATATCCATCTAATTCAAACGTAAATCCAGAATAGATGATTGGGCCATTTTCTTCCCAGAACTGAAGACTTCGATTGACCATGGTACGAATGTTGGATATTGTACTTGCATTGGGTTTTACATCTTTATAGGTAATAGCCTCCAAAGCGCCAAAATAGTTTCGTTTCCAAATATCAAAAGAAACCAATTTGCAAGTGTTGACAATAGATTGATCGTCTAAGCCTGTAACGCATTTCAAGAGTCTTTTTGCAGCGCGCAGTTCTTTTTCGCCGCATATTTCAGCGCCAGCCATAGAGATACGAAACGCCGATTCCTTTGAATCTCCAAGCATGAACCGCGTAAGGTAATCAACGGCTAAACCGATAAGCGCATGACTAATGTTGGTGTATTCTGATAAAACAATACCGTCATCGAAAACCGTCTTTTTGAATTTGGAGGGCTTTAACAGTCCTCCATAAGGCTGGCGAATCTGGGCTATCCGTCTTGTAACCGAGGGAATGTCGATCACCTCCATGCCAAGCAGTTATTCTCTCTATGATAAATATAACTTAAACAACAAATATTTTCAAGGCCTATCACCCCCCTTCTGTAGCAATCTGAAATCTATTCGAACTATTTACGCTTCTTGCAGCATCGTCTCGGCATGAGCTGCGGACGGGGCGGCGAGGCTTTCACCGTCTCCCTGCCCGCGCCGACTCTTTGCCACACAGCGCGAAAGCCCTCCAGCCGCCGTTTGATCTCCCGGTCTTCCATGTTGACTCACCTCCCTGCGGCTTACACACAAAGACGGGGCAAAGCGTCCGGCTCCCTGAGCAAGGGGAGCTGTCAGCGAAGCTGACTGAGGGGTTGTCGACAGAATTTTGCAGCGATCCGGGCAACAACCCCTCCGTCATCCGGCTTGCGTGAGACGCCGGATGCCACCTCCCCTTGCACAGGGGAGGCATTCCGCCCCTCCAGCCTATTGCAAAGGGCGGCAAGTTGTGCGATAATAAAGCAAATCAACGATAGAGGTGTGCGATATGGCGAGATTTTTCATGGCCGGAACCAACCTTCTCGGCGGCACGGCGATCATTCGCGGCAGGGACGCGGAACACGTGCGCGTGCTGCGTCTGCGTCCGGGAGAGGACGTGACCGTCTGCGATGCGCAGGGGACGGACTATAAGTGCCGTCTGGTGCGCGCAGACAAGGAGGAGGCCGAGCTGGAGGTCATCGAGATGGTGCCCTGCACCTCGGAGCCGAGCGTGAAGGTGACGGTGCTGTGCGCCCTTCCCAAAGGGGACAAGACCGACTACATCATCCAGAAATGCGTGGAGGCGGGGGCATACCGTATCCTGTTTTTCCAGTGCGAGCGCTGTGTGGCCAGACCGGAGAAGCCGGAGAAGAAGATCGACCGCTGGCAGCGCATCGCGGAGGAGGCCGCCAAACAGTCCGGCCGCGGCATCATCCCGGAGGTCGGCTGGGCGGGCAATTACGCCGACGCGCTGAACGAAGCGGTGCACACCGATCTTGCGCTCTTCATGTACGAGACCGGGGAGCGGGAGAAATTAAACGATGTGATGGAGGCGCACCCGGACATCAAAACCGCCGCCATCGTCACCGGCCCTGAGGGCGGCTTTGCCGAGTTTGAGGCGAAGCTTGCCAAAATCGCGGGGCTGCACCTCTGCTCCATGGGCGAGCGCATCCTGCGCTGCGAGACCGCCCCGGTGGTGGCAATGAGTGCAGTGATGTACGCCACGGGGAATCTTTAGTTTTCAGTATCCAGTTTTCAGTTTTCAGTAAAGAAAACGAACAATATTGAAACAATTTGCATACGCTTTTCCCAACAGGAGAAGGAGCATCTGATCCTATTGGCGATTGTATTCTACCTCTTTTCTTATACTATCATCCAATAGAATGGCTCGTTTTTT
>CACZXQ010000051.1 GCA_902785115.1 Oscillospiraceae bacterium
TTATTATATTTGATTTTACGCCGTTTTTCTCGCCGCTTACGCGGCAACCGAAAAACATGGCGAATTATATCATAAGCCCGCTGGGCTTATGATATAATAGATTTTAATCCGTCGCGAAGCGACGCCACAGCTTTTCACTATTCTCTATTCACTATTTGCTGACCACTAACCACTAAGCATTCCGGAGGTCTTACCCATGAAAATCATCATTGCCGGCGGCGGGAAGATCGGCCACTCTGTCGCCGCCATTCTGGCGGACGAGGGACACGACATCACCGTCATTGACCGCGACGCGGAGCTGATTACGCAGCTTTCCAACGCCCTGGACGTGATCTGCGTGGAGGGCAGCGCCTCCAACGCCGACACCCTGCGCGAGGCCGGGGCGGCGGAGGCGGATCTGCTGCTGGCCGCAACGCAGCATGACGAGGTGAACATGGTCTGCGGCATCTCGGCGCGGCACCTCGGCGCAAAGCACGTCATCGCCCGTATCCGCGACCCGCAGTACTTAAACCAGAAGACCTTTCTGGGCGAGGCGCTGGGGCTTGACCTGATCGTAAACCCCGACTACGAGTGCGCCCGCGAGGTCGCCCGCATCCTGCGCTTTCCCAGCGCCGTGCGGGTGGACACCTTCTCGAAGGGCAGCGTGGAGATCGTGGAGCACAAGGTCGCCGAGGGCAGCGTCCTGGACGGGCTGCAGCTCAAGGATCTGGGCGCAAGACTCGGCGTGCGGGTGCTGGTGAGCGTGGCGGAGCGCGGGGGCGAAGCCTTTATCCCCGATGGTCTTTTCACGCTGCGCGCCGGCGACCGGCTGAGCATCACGGGCACCGTAAAGGAGCTTCGGCACTTCTTTGCCGCGGTGGGGCAGCTCAAAAAGCCCGTGCGCCGCGTGATGATCGTCGGCGGCAGCCGCAGCGCGGTGTATCTGACCCGGATGCTGCAGGAGAGCGGCATGTCCGTCACGGTGGTGGAGAAAGAGCGCGCGCGCTGTGACCAGCTCTGCGACCTGCTGCCTGACGCGCACATCGTCTGCGGCGACGCCACAAGAAGCGACGTGCTCCTGGAGGACGGCCTCCGCTCCGCCGACGCCTTTGTCGCCCTCACCGGCGAGGACGGCGACAACATCGTCACCGCCATGTACGCCCGCCAGTGCAGCGTTCCCAAGATCGTCGTGAAGGTGAACCGGGAGCATTTTGCCGAGATCCTGGAGTCCTCCGGAATCGACAGCGTCGTGTCGCCCAAGGAATTGGTGGCTGAGCAGCTTGCCCGCTATGTGCGCGCGATGTCCAATTCCGCCGGCAGCAGCATGGAGACGCTCTACCGCCTTGCCGACGGCAAGATCGAGGCGCTGGAATTTCGCGTGGGCGAGAATGCCGCCTGCACCGGCAAGCCCCTGCGCAGCTTAAAGCGCAAGCCCAACACGCTGCTTGCCGCGATCATTCGCGGCAGCAAGAGCCTTCTGCCGGACGGCGATACGGTCATTCTCCCCGGCGACCACGCCATCATCGTCTCGGCAGCGGGAAAACTCAAGAATCTGGACGACATAGTTCTTTAAGGAACTCCCCATAACGCGGAGGCTAAAGACTGATCTATGAACTATCGAATGATCTCCCGGGTACTCGGCATGATCGTGCTGGCGCTTGCGGCTCTGTTGCTGCTGCCGCTGATCGCGGGGCTTTACTTCCGGGAAAACGTGTGGAATTTCATCGGAACCATCGGCATCTGTCTCGCTCTGGGCGGGCTTTTGATGCTCCCCCGCCCCTTTAGCCGGGGGCTGGTCGCGCGCGACGGCTTTGTGATCGTGGGGCTTGGCTGGATGCTGATTTCGGCTCTCGGCGCGCTGCCCTTTGTGTTCAGCGGCAGCATCCCGCATTTTTACGACGCGCTGTTTGAGACCGCCTCCGGCCTCTCCACCACCGGCGCCACCATCGTCACGGATCTGGACGCGATGCCGCGCGGCGACCTCTTCTGGCGGCTTTTCACCCACTGGATCGGCGGCATGGGCGTGCTAGTGTTTCTGATGGCGGTGCTCCCGATGAGCGGGGAGCACTCCATGCACATCATGCGCGCCGAGGTGCCGGGGCCGAGCGTCGGCAAGCTGGTGCCGCGGGTGCGCAAGACCGCCATGACGCTCTACCTCATTTACATCGGTCTGACGCTCGTGGAGGCCGTGTTCCTGCTCTTTGGCGGCATGAGCTTTTATGACGCGCTGCTGCACGCCTGCGCCACCGCGGGCACCGGCGGCTTCTCCACCAACCCCGCGAGCATCGGCGGCTTTGACAGCCTGTATATCGAGCTGGTCACCGCCGTGTTCATGCTCCTTTTCGGCGTCAACTTCAACCTCTACTACCTGCTGCTGATCGGGAACTGGCGTGACGCGGCGAAAAACGAGGAGCTGCACTGGTTTTTCGGCATCGTGGTCGGCTCCGTGCTGCTGCTTGCGGCCGGGATCTCGAAAATGTACGGCGGCTTTGCCATCGCGCTGCGACACGCCTTTTTTAACACCGCCACGATCATCAGCACCACGGGCTTCGGCACCGTGGACTTTACCGACTGGCCGGAATACTGCAAATGGATTTTGATCATGCTGATGTTCTGCGGCGGCTGCGCGGGCAGTACCGGCGGCGGCATCAAGCTCTCAAGGCTGATGATCCTCGGCAAGGCCGCCGTGGCGGAGCTCAGGCAGATGGTCAGACCCAGAAGCGTCGTGCGCGTGCAGATGGACGGCAAGCGCGTCGAGGCCGGCACCGTGCGGGCGGCCTTCCTGTTTCTCACGGTCTATATGTTCCTGCTGATCCTGTTTGCGGCGCTCGTGAGCCTGGACGGCTTTGACGTGGCGACCTGCTTTACCGCCTCGCTCTCCTGTCTGTCCAACATCGGCCCCGGCATGACCAAGCTCATCGGCCCCGCGGGCAGCTTTGCCATGTTCTCTGCCCGCTCCAAGCTCCTGCTGACGCTTGCGATGCTGCTCGGCAGGCTGGAGATTTACCCCATCCTTGTCCTGTTGATCCCGCGAACCTGGAAACGGTAGTTTCCCAGTTGAGTGAATAGTGAATGGTGAAAAGTTATGGTGTCCCCTTCGGGGACGTATTATAATTCGTCGCGAAGCGACACCATAACGATTCCCTTTTCTCTATTCACTATTTTGTTGCATAGTGTGCGGAATCATGATATATTTTTTATCACCTATAAAACCACACAGAAAAGAACGGAAAATCATGAACGTTAAAAAGAAATTTCGCTTCGGGCTGTTCCTTGTGACGATCGGCATCGTCTATGGCGACATCGGCACCTCGCCCATGTACGTCATGAAGTCCATCCTTGAGGGCAACGGCGGCATCCAAAGCGTGAACGAGAGCTTCATTATCGGTTCCCTCTCCCTTGTGATCTGGACGATCACGCTGCTGACCACGGTCAAATATGTGCTGATCGCCATGAAGGCCGACAACCACGGCGAGGGCGGCATCTTCTCGCTCTACGCGCTGGTGAAAAACTGCGGCAAATGGCTGATCCTGCCCGCGATGCTGGGCGGCGCGGCGCTGCTGGCCGACGGCGTGCTGACCCCGGCGGTCACCGTGACCACGGCGGTGGAGGGTCTGAGAAGCATCGAGCGCATGAGCCGCTTTCTCGGCGAGGGACAGACCAAGGTCGTGCTTATCACCCTTGCGATCATCACCGTCCTTTTTGCCATCCAGCACGCCGGTACCAGCCGCATCGGCAAGACCTTCGGCCCCGTGATGCTGCTCTGGTTTTCCTTCCTCGGCGTGACGGGGCTTTTGCACATCGGGGCGCTGCCCGCCGTGCTCAGAGCCTTTAACCCGATCTATGCCGTGCAGGTGCTGCTAAGCCCCAACAACAAGGCGGGCTTTATGATCCTCGGCAGCGTGTTTCTCGCCACCACCGGCGCGGAGGCGCTCTACTCCGACATGGGGCACGTCGGCAAGGAGAACATCTACTTCAGCTGGCCCTTTGTTAAGCTCTGCCTGATCCTCAACTATCTCGGTCAGGGCGCCTGGATCATCGAGAACCAGACCAACGCCGCCCTTTTCGCGGTGGAGGATCTGAATCCCTTCTTCCTGATGCTTCCGCTCGGGCTGCGCCCCTTCGCGGTGGTGCTGGGCGCGGCGGCGGCGATCATCGCCTCCCAGGCGCTCATTACCGGCTCCTACACGCTGGTATCCGAGGCGATTTTGCTCGATCTGCTGCCGCATCTGGAGATTCGCTACCCCGCGCAGACCAAGGGGCAGCTCTATATCTCCACCGTCAACACCATCCTCTGGATCGGCTGCAGCCTTGTGGTGCTGTACTTCCGCTCCGGCGCGCGCATGGAGTCGGCCTACGGCCTCGCCATCACAGTAACGATGCTGATGACGACGCTGCTCATTTCCGTCTACCTCAACAAAATTCGCGGCAAAAAGCTCGCGGGATACGCGCTGCTGCTCGTCTTCGGCGCGGTGGAGGCGGTGTTCTTCCTCTCGAGCCTTGGCAAATTCGCCCACGGCGGCTATGTCACCGTGATCCTCACGCTGCTGCTGCTTGCGATCATGGTGGTCTGGTATCGCGGCACCCAGCTTGAGCACCAGTACAGCACCAAGCTCAAATTTGCCGACTATGTGGAGAACCTGCGCAAGCTGCACGACGACGAGACGCTGCCCCTGCTGGCCAACAACCTCGTCTACCTCGACAGCAGCACGGACACAGAGTACATCGACCGCGACATCCTCTATTCCATCCTCGACAAGGATCAGAAGCGCGCGCAGGCTTATTGGTTCGTGAGCGTGAACGTCCTGAGCGAGCCGGACACCATGGATTACCGCGTGGAGACCTACGGCACCGACTTCATCTTCCGCGTCAAGCTCGACCTCGGCTTCCAGTGCTCTCCGCGCATCAACGTCTACCTGCGCCAGATCGTCCAGGACCTGCAGCAGAGCGGCGAGCTTCCCGCGCAGGACAAGAAGTATTCGATCTACGGCCCCTCCACGGTGGGCACCTTCAAATTCTGCATCATCCACAAGTCCGTCAGCACCAAGACGGAGCTGAGCGCCATGGACGAGCGCATCCTCAACACCAAGTATGCGATCCGCCGTCTGGCCGGCTCGAAGGTGACCTGGTACGGGCTGGACACCTCCTCGCTCATCGCGGAGAAGGTGCCGCTCATCACCGGCGGCGGCGGAAGCTCCAAGCGCATCCGCCGGGTGAAATAGTTTTGCGTTTTAAGTTTTGCGTTTTGAGGAGAAGCCATGGAACGTGACCTTCAGGAAAAGACCGCCTTTCGCAGGATGCGCCGCTTCAAGCAGCAGCTCAGCGAGGAAGAATGCATCGCGATCCTTGAAAAGGAGCCGCGCGGCGTGCTCGCGGTGCTGGGCGAGCTGGATTACCCCTACGCCGTGCCGCTCGATCACCTCTACCGGGACGGAAAGCTGTATTTTCACGGCGCGCGCTCGGGTCACAAGCTCGACGCCATCCGCCGCCACAGCAAGGTCAGCTACTGCGTCATGGACGAGGGCTTCCGCCGTGAGGGCGAGTGGGCGCTCAACATCCGCAGCGTGATCGTCTTCGGGCGCATCCGCGCGATGGACTACGACGAGCCCGGCATTGAGGAGATCCTCCGCGCCCTTGGCAACAAGTACAATCCCGACCCCGCCGATGTGGAGCGGGAGCTTCGCGGCGCCATCGACCGGGTGCAGATGCTGGAGCTCACGATCGAGCATATGACGGGCAAGCTTGTGAATGAATCGTAAAAAATAGTTTTGAGTCGTGAGTTTTGCGTTTTGAGGAGAAAAAGTGGTCAGTGACCGGCGCTCAATGTTGGCAGTTTGGAAGATTTATAGAATGTCTCGGTGAATCTTCTCAAAACGCAGCTCTCAAAACTCGAAACCTTTCTTTGACCGCCTGCGCCGCGGGAGCTTTTCCTTGGCATCGATCAGAATGATGTCCCCGCCGATGCGGGCGATGCACTTCCAGGGCAGCACATAGTCATCCTCACGGCCTAAGAGGCCAAAGAATTTCGAGCGCCCCGGCGTGATGAGCGAGAGGATGCGCCCCTCGGTCTGGTCGATCTCCGCGTCGCAGACATAGCCCAGGCGCCAGCCGGAATGGATGTCGATGACTTCCTTGTACCGCAAATCCGAAAAAAAGCTTATCAAAGCAGATCACCCCCATAGACTGTATGGGAGTGATCTGCTTTTTATGTCGATTTTTTACTTCTTCAGTCCCCCTTGAGAGGGGTCTGGAGAAGTAGGGGCACGCATGCTCATCGCACACGGCGCACGGGAGACGCGCCGTGTTTGGTCGGCATGAGGCCGAATCGTTACATTGGTTTTTTGCTCTTTGGGATCGAAATGGTGAGAATCAGCGCGTCCTCGGTCTCTTCGCGCTGCATGCCGGCGGCGATGCCGCCCTGCTTCATCAGGTCGAGCCCGTGCGTGAGGCTGTTTAAGAAAACGCGCACGTCCTTCATCACGAAGCTGCGCTTCGGCGTTTCCCGCTTCGGCGGCGGCTCGGGCGAAGAGAGCAGCGCGTCGATATAAGCGTCTGTCGCGGCGACGGTCATATCCTTTTCCAGGATCGTCTCCAGCGCCGCCCGCTGGCTCTCGGCTCCCGGCAGGCGAAGCAGCGCCCGCCCGTGCCGCTCGGTCAGCCCGCTTTCCAGCAGCGCCTCCAGCACGTCCTCGGGCAGCTTCAAAAGCCGCAGCTTGTTCGCCACCGCCGACTGCGAACGCCCGATGCGCCGCGCCGCCTCCTCCTGGCTCATGCCAAACATGCGGATGAGCTGCTGCAGCCCCCGCGCCTCCTCAAGGAAGTTGAGGTCGCGCCGCTGCAGGTTTTCCACCAGCGCCAGCAAGCCCGCGTCCTCCAAATCCACGTCCACCACCATGCACGGCACCTCCCGCAGCCCCGCGAGCTTCGCCGCCCGCAGCCGCCGCTCCCCCGCCACCAGCTCATATTTCCCGGCGCGCAGGCGCACCGTCAGCGGGTGCAGAACGCCGTAGCTGCGGATGCTCTCGCTCAGCTCCCGCAGCGCTTCCTCATCAAATGCTTTGCGCGGCTGCACGGGGTTGGGCGTTATGTCCTCCACGCGCAGATACAGCAGCCCGCTCCGCCGCAGCAGCGGGCGTGTCCGCAAGGCCTGCAATGTTCCTCATTCCTCCCTTATTTTGTTATTGATGAGGAAATCATACACCGCATTTTGTGCAAAGGAAGACGAAAAGGGGCTATGAAAAACTTTGTTTTTCACAGCCCCAGTTTTCAGTTTTCAGACAGGAGTCTGGACTTTTGCACAATAATGATTCGCCTGCCGCAGGCTCTCCGCCGATCAATGATCGGCGCTACAGGAGTGAATTGTAATCGGCGCTACGGGAATGAATTGTGATCGGCGCGAAGCGACACCTTAACTGTTCACTATTCTCTTTTCACTATGCACTGGTCACTGGCCTTCTTCCACCACCGCCGTGGGGCCGGTAAGAAGCAGGTCTTTTGCGCGGTCGTCCTCGCGCGTGAGGGAAATGATAAGCGTTCCGCCGGGCATATGGATCTCCGCCGCGCTGCCGGGGATACGAGCGCGCAGGATCAGCGCCACCGCGATCGCGCCGCTTCCGGTGCCGCAGGCGAGGGTGAAATCCTCCACCCCGCGCTCAAAGGTGATCGCGCGCACCCGGTTTTCGCCCTCAAGGCAGGCAAAGCTCACGTTCGCGCCCTTGGGAAAAGCCGCGCTGCAGCGCAGCCTGCGTCCCCGCTCGCGCAGGGCATTCAGATCGTCGAAGGCTTCCGCCCCGACCTCCACCACGGCGTGGGGGATGCCGGGCTTGCCGAGCTCGATGTAGGCGCAATCCTCCCCCTCGGCCAACCGGTGCAGGTCGATCACAGAGGGGTCGTTGAGGCGTATCTGGTACCGCTCCCGGCTGACGCGCTTTCCGGTCACCAGCCCCGCCGTGGCGAGGATGCGGATGGCTTGCGGATCTGGCGCAAGGCTGTGCTCGTACCCGTAACGGGCGACACAGCGCGCGCCGTTGCCGCACATCTCGCCGAGACTGCCGTCGCTGTTGTAAAAGAGCATCCCGAAATCGGCGCCCACCGCCGGGGTGAGTACGATCAGCCCGTCCGTTTCTTTTTCCTTGCAGAGCCGCAGGGCGAGAACCGAAAGGTCCTCGCCCCGAAGCTCGCCGTGCAGGTTCTCCGTCAGCAGAAAGGAGTTGCCCGCACCGTGCATTTTCGTGTAGTGCATTACTTCTTCGCGTCGGCCTTGATCTTCTTCTGCAGCCAATCCTTACCGTCATTGAAGCGGGAGACGATGAAGGAGGCCACATAGTCGCCGGCGGCGTTGACCATCGTCGCCGGGGGATCGACGAGGTCGCCGATGGCCTGCGCGATCGGGAAGGCGATGGCAAGCTGCTCGGGGAAGAACAGGGAGCAGAGCACCAGCTCGCCGGTGCCGCCGCCGCCCGGGATGCCGGACATCGCGACGGAGGACACGGTCGCGACCACGATGGCGAGCAGCGCGTCCTTGGAGGCGAAGTCCATCCCGAACATACCGAAGAGGAAGGCGACCTTGATGATGGCGCTCATGCCGGAGCCGTCCATGTTCATCGTCGCGCCCATGGGCAGCACGATGTCGGTCACGTCCTTGGAGATGCCGGTGTCCTCGGAGACCTCCATGTTGGTGGGGATGGTGGCGACGCTGGAGCAGGTGCCGAAGGCGACCGCCGCGGGGCGGAAGAGGTGCTGGAACATGACCTTGACGGCGCCCTTGCCGCCGCCGAAGCGGGCGTAGAGCGGGAAGATCAGGAACATGTAAGCGAAGGCAACAATAGAGAGCTGCGAAGAAGCCGAAGAAGCCGATGGGGGCGTAGAAGCTGATGAGCTTGATGACCTTCATGAGGACGTTGGTGATCTCCTCAAGCAGCTTTGCGACCTTGGTCTCCGGGCCGCCGCACATCTGCACGCCGAAGCCGAAGAAGATGCCCGCGATGATGAGCTGGAGGATGGAGCGGCGGCTCCACAGCTCAGGGAAGTCGGACTTGGTGAAGAAGCCGACGATCATCTCGCCCGCGCTCATGGGCTCGGAAGCGCCCGGCTCAAAGGCGGGCTCGCCGGTGTAGACCGGGATGAAGCGCACGAGAACGTACATGATGACGGAGGCGATGACCGTGGTGCACATGAAGGTGAGAACCGTCGTGCCCATGAGCTTGCCGGCGCGCTTGGCGCTCTTCATGTTGGCGATGGAGGAGGAGATGGAGAAGAACACCATCGGCACCACCACGCAGAACATCATATTGATAAACAGGGTGCCCAGAGGCTCCAGCGCGCCGGCGCCGGGCCAGGCAAAGCCCACCACGATGCCGAGGACGATACCGAGGATCATCGTAAAGAAAAACCAGTTGTTCTTCAGGAAGCCGCCTTTGCTGTTGGACATGATAAGTACACTCCTTGTTTCAAAGTTCGTTCCCATTATATTTGCTATCTTCTGCAAAGTAAATTGCATTCTTTGCTTGAAACATTGCAAAAAGTGCGGTATCATTGTGCTTAGTTTGGAGGGATTGCCATGAAGCACGATCAGACCTTTACCCGTGAGGGCTATCTGGAGGAGAATTACCACTACTTTCATCTGCGGGACACGGCGGGGCAGGAGCGGGACTTTCACTACCACGAGTTTGACAAGATCGTGCTGCTGCTCTCCGGGCGCGTCGATTACGCGGTAGAGAGTGTCTCCTACGCGCTGCGTCCCTGGGACATTCTGCTGGTAAAGCACCACACGATCCACAAGGCCATCATCGACAAGTCGGAGCCCTACGAACGTATTATATTATACCTGGACGGAAAATATTTCGACCGTTTGCTGCCGGAAGCGCATTTGATGGACTGCTTTGAGGAAGCCGACCGCTCCGGCGAATACCGCCTGGTGCCGGACGCCGGGCAGCGCAAGGCCATGGAGCAGACCCTGCAGAGCTACGAGCAGGCGGCGAAGGATCGCGCCTTCGGCGCGCAGACGCTCTGCGACACCTATATTTTGCAGCTTTTGGTGCTTCTCGGGCGCATGAACGCCGCGCCCCGCCGGGAGGAGCAGCGTTTTGACCCCAAGATCCGCCAGAGCCTCTCCTACATCAACGAGCATTTGGGCGAAGAGCTTTCGGTGGAGCGGCTTTCCGAGCAGGTGTATCTGAGCCGCTATCACTTCATGCGGCTTTTTAAGGCCGAGACGGGCAGCACGGTGCACGCCTATGTGCGGCAGAAGCGGCTGTTGTACGCGGCGCGGCTGATCCGCGAGGGCACAAACGCCAATCTTGCCGCCGAGAGCGCGGGTTTTGCGGACTATTCCGCCTTCCACCGCGCCTTCCGCCAGAGCTTCGGCATCAGCCCGGGACAACTGAAAAAATAGTTTTCAGTTTTTAGTTTTCAGTTTTTAGAAACAAAACGGGAGCTTGGCGGATCGTTCTGCCAAGCTCCTGCTTTTTAGGCATAGAGAACGAAGGGATTTCCCCTCGCTTTCTTCTGAAAACTGAATTCTGAAAACTACATTACGCGAGGTTCAAGCCCTTTTTGAGGCTCAGGACGGTGGCGAGGTACAGCACCGCGGATTCCAGCAGCTCCAGCAGCATCGCCTCGGCGATGATCGCCCGTATGAAACGCAGGGTCTGCTGCGCGGTGTCGAGCGTGGCGCTGATGTGCTCCATGCTCACAAGGCGCCCCGCGCCGTAGCCGGTGGTCGCAAAGCTCAGCACGAAGCTGATGCCCACAAAGAACACGATGGAGAGCAGGATCTTATCTTTGGCAAACATGTGCCCCAGGCTCATGGCCGCGTAGAAGTGCAGGCAGGTGTAAAGCCCGCTCACGATCGCGGCAAGCAGCAGCTCCAGCGCGATCAGCCACAGATCGCCCATGCGGATGCCCTCACTGGCAAGCACGGCGCGGATCTCCGCCCAGCTCGGGAATCCGGCGAAGAACTGGGCCAGGCTCGTGCCCGTCTGGATCAGAGCGGTCAGCAGCATCACCAGCCCGATCACCACAAAGGTCGCGGCAAACCAGACCACGGAGACGAGCATCTTGCTCCACACGAGTTCATGCACGCTGACGGGCAGGGTGTGCATCAGATAGCCCTCGTCCTTGAGATAGTTGGTATAGTAGCGCTTGATCATCAGCACGAGCGTCATGACCGCCGCCGCGATGATGCAGATGACGAAGGCCGCGACGATCAGCCCGAAGAAGATGGTGAGCAGGGGGCCCACGTTCCCTGTCAGCATGCGGATGGAGAAGTTCGCCAGCACCGCCAGCGCCACGACCGCGCCGTAGAGCGGCAGCATCGTGCGCCCGGTGGCGCGAAATTCATGCTTCAAGAGCTTGCCTAACATTTGAATACCTCCCTGAAATACGCATCCACGCTCTTGCCCTTCTCCTCGCGGATCTCGTCCACCGAGGACTGGAGCAGCACGCGCCCGTTCTGAATGAAGATCACCTCGTCCAGCACCTGCTCCACGTCCGCGATCAGGTGGGTGGAGATCACGACGGCGGCGCTGGGGTTGTAGTTGCGGATGATGGTATCGAGGATATAATCGCGCGTCGCGGGATCCACGCCGCCGATCGGCTCATCAAGCAGGTAGAGCTTCGCCTGGCGGCTCATGACGAGGATGAGCTGCACTTTCTCGCGCGTGCCCTTCGACAGCTGCTTGATGCGCATACTCTCGTCGATGCCGAGGCGCGTAAGCATCTCCTGCGCGCGCTCGCGGTCGAAGTCCGCGTAGAAATCGCCAAAAAAGTCCATAAGCTGTTTGGCGCTCATCCAGTCGGGCAGATACTCCTTATCCGACAGATAGGACACCAGCGCCTTGCTCTCCGTACCGGGCGCCTTGCCGTCCACCAGGATTTCGCCCGCCGTCGGGGTCAGCAGCCCGTTTGCGAGCTTGATGAGCGTGGTTTTGCCGCTGCCGTTCGGACCCAAAAGCCCGATCACCCGGCCCGGCTCGATTTTCAAGTTGACGCTGTCGAGCGCCTGAATCTTCCCGAAGCGCTTGGACAGCTCCCTGCATTCGAGGATCGCCATTTACTCTTCCTCCTTCAAGAGCGCTATGATCCCTTCCCGGTCATAGCCCAGTTCTCCCATGGCCTTGCGGAAGCTCTCGATCTGCTGCCGCGCAAGCCCTCTTTTGATCGTGTCGATCACCGACACATCCTCCGTGACGAAGCGCCCTGCCGTGCGCTGGGAGAAAACCAGCCCCTCGCGCTCCAGCTCCTGCAGCGCGCGCTGCATGGTGTTGGGGTTGACGCCGGCCTCCATCGCCAGATCCCGCACCGAGGCGAGCCTCGTGCCGGGCGGCAGCTCCCCGGAGACGATGCCCAGCTTGATCTTCTCCACGAGCTGGGAATAGATGGGCAGTTCACTGCGAAATACCCATTCCAATGTTCAGCACCTCCGTTTGTGTTATTGTATTAAGCAATTAGTACAATAACACATTTTTTCGATTTGTCAAGGGCTTTTTTCAAAAAAATATCCGGGGATGCAGAAAGCATCCCCGGCGGTGTTCTATCTCAAGATTTCCTCCACACCCCGGCAGAAGGCGGCGCAGAGCTGCAGGCGAAAGCCCTTGTCCGGGGCGCTGCGGATCGGGCGGACGGCGTAGAAACGCGAAAAAGCGTCCGCCAGCGCGAAAAGCCCGCGCTCGGAAACCAGCAGGGCGATGCACCGCAGAAGGCTTTTTTCCGCCTCTCCCCAAGGGCGCTCTCCGTCCGGCGCGCTCTCATCCGCAAGCAAAACACGGCTGCGCTCGTAAGCCCAGCGCAGGCGATAGAGAGGACTCGCCGCGTCCTGCCGCAGGGCGAGATCGCCATCGAGCGCCGGAAAACGCGCGGGCGAGAAGTCCGGGCTCTGTCCCGGCGCTTGCGTGCAGAAGCGGTCAAGCGCATCGTCATACCAGGCGTCCGAGAGGCGAAAATTCAAAAATCCGTCCACCGCCGTGACGGCGGAAAACAGCGGCGGCAGCTTCATACGCTTCTGAAGCTCCTCCGCGAGATCATCGGCGGGCAGCCCCAAGACTGCGCCGGCGGCAAGCGCGTGGTTTGCGCCCAGCTCTCCGTCCGCGCGCTCCTGCCAGCGGAGACTGCCGCGCAGTTCTCCCGCCTGGCCGATGCGGGAGAACGCCTCGTTCAGACAGCCCTGCGCCGCGCGTATCGCCTCAGCAGCCGGGCTGCACATGTTCCTTCTTCTCGGTAACGGTGATCTGGAAGCGGTTGCGGGCGGCGACGGCGTGCTCCATGTCCACCACATAGTCGATCTCCACCCTGCCGCCGTTCTCGTCCATGCGGTGGGAGATGCGGCGGGTGTCGATGCCCATGGTGGCGGAGCCGAAGGGGGTGGCGTACTGGAACGCGTCGCGCACGCCCTCGCGGAAGATCATCCGGCTGGTGATCATCCCGTCCCGGTCCACGACCACCTGGTCGGGCATGACGATCACGCTGGTGCGCGTCCCCTCCAGGCCGGTCACGTCCGACTCCATATAGGTCAGGCAGCCGTTCTCCCCGTCGTAGTAGTAGTGGCCGTCGGTGGAAAACTCCAGGCTGTCCTCATCGTCCTGGTCATAGCTGTGGATGCTGTTGATGGAAATCCAAACGTCTTTGAGCATACTCTATATCTCCATTACCGGTACGGCTTCCGCCGCATGCGCCGCCGTCCGTCCCAGGAAGGTGGAGGCCGCGCGGGTGAAGGCCGCCGGATCGCCGCTGGCAAGGAAGCGCTCCCCGCCGCCTTCACCGGTCAGGCCGTTTACGATCAAATATTGGGCGGCTACCGCCGCGCCGCAGGTGGCGGCGCTCACAAGCGCGGTCTTTTCGCCCAGAAAGTCCGCGATGGCGTCTGCGATGATGCCATAGTGGGTGCAGCCGAGCAGCACCGCGTCCGCCCCTTGGAGGCTTTCACAGTAGCGCGCCACGGCCTCACGCACGAGAGGATCGGCGCTCCCCCGCCCGCTCTCGATGAGCGGCACGAAGTCCGGGCAGGCCACAGCCCTGATCTCCCGCCCCGGGCAGGCTTGGCGCAGCGCCCGCTCGAAAGCGCCGCTGCGGATGCTGGCCTCAGTGGCGATCACGCCGAGTACACCCGTGCCGGGGATCTTCTGCATCCCGGCAACACCCGCCTTCAAGACGCCGAAGCTGGGGATGGGATAGGCGTCCAGAATCTCGGCGGCGTTGGAGGACAGCGTCCCGCAGGCCACGATGATGGCCTTTACGCCGCAGGCGGCGATCAGATCCAGATCCTGCACCGCCATGCGCCGAAGCTGCTCCCGGCTCTTTTCGCCGTAGGGCAGGCGCCCGGTATCCCCGAAGTATATGATGTTCTCCCCCGGCAAAAGCTCCCGCAGCGCCTTCATGGCCGTGAGGCCGCCGAGGCCGGAGTCAAAAATTCCGACAGGTCTGTTATCCATGTTTACTCCTTTTTTACATTGAGACACTTTAATATACAACATTCCCTCTGGCAATACAAGCAAAATTTGCTCCACGGGCGTTTCACAAATCTTCGGAGGGGAGTTCAGAGGGGGAACGCCTCTGATTTTTCGCCTCGGATGGCGAAAAACAAATCCTGATCCATTTTTGACGGAGCTTTGCTTCGTCAAAAATGCACTGAGCCGAGCCGAGCGAGGCCTCACCCCGACCAAAGCGGGCGTCAAGCCCGCTGCGATAAGCGTGAGTATTCCCTCGTTTCACAAAAATGCCATCAGGGCATTTTTGTGAAACGACCCTGAATTTGCTCTTGTTTTCCCGCGAAAAGGGTATATAATAACCTTTACGAATCTTAGGGAGGCGAGAGCATGAACATTGAACTGAGCGAAAAGGAATTTCGGCGGCTGCTGGACATGGTGTACATCGGCAACTGGATCCTCAACTCCGCCCGCGGGGAGGATCGCTTCGCGGATTACGACGAGCTGCAGGAGAAGCTCTTCTCTCTGGGTCTCAAAAACGGCATGAACGCGCTTGCCACGCGCTGGATGGGGCATGTGTTCCCCTCTCAGGCCTTCGAGGACGGCGGCATCCACGAGGCCATCGCGGACTATGAGGACGCAGTGTTTTACAACATTCTGGCTGAGGAGCTGGCGCGGCGCGATCTGGGGCTGGTGGAGAGCGACCCGGAGGACTACACCGAGCTCACCGCCCGGATGGAAGAATATCTGAGCGAGTTTGACAAAAACGGGCTCGACACCATTACCATTGACAATATGTGAGGGAAGCGAACAGTATGCATGATGAACTGACGCGCGAGGACATCCGCAAGATGCAGGAGGAGCTGGACTACCGCAGGCTGGAGCTGATGCCCGGGCTGATCGAGGAGGTCAAGCGCACCCGCGCCTTCGGGGACTTGAGCGAGAACTTTGAATACAAGGCCGCCAAGCAGGCACAGAACAAGAACCGCAGCCGCATCCGCTACTTAGAGGGCATGATCAAGACCGCGAAGGTCATTGAGGATCGCTCCGGCGCTGATCAGGTGGGGCTTTTTGACAAGGTGGAGATCTACATGCCCGAGGACGACGAGACGGACGTGATCCAGGTCGTCACCACGGTGCGCTGCGACCCGCGCAAGGGTCTCATCAGCAAGGAGAGTCCCTTCGGCAAGCAGGTGCTGGGCAAGCGCGTGGGCGACCGCTTCACCGTGCAGGTCAGCGATACCTACAGCTATGAGGCTGAGATCCGCTCCATCACCAAAACCGAGGACGACGGCTCCGCCCCGCTGATGGGATATTGAGTGGTCAGTGGTTCGTGGTCATTGCATCGTTCTGGCCGCTGGTCACTGACCACTTTTTTTCCTTAAAAAGCACTTGACATTTGCAGAATTGACGGTATAATAATTAGGCCTGCCCGAATGGACAGGTCTATATCCTTGCTCCCACGGGCGCTTTGCCGCCCAATTCCGTGTGGGGGCCAGAGACCAAAAGGAGGTGCAACCATGGCAAAAGCAAGCGAAAAGTACGAAGTGATGTACATCATCAACCCCAATCTCTCCGAGGAGGAGACTGCGGCGGTCGTTGAGAAGTTCAAGGCGCTTGTTGAGGCGAATGGTACTCTGGAAGAGTTGGAGGAGATGGGCAAGCGCAAGCTCGCTTACGAGATCAACTACATTTCCGAGGGTTACTATGTGCTGATGAAGTTCACCAGCGGCCCCGACTTCCCCGCCGAGCTTGACCGTATTCTCGGTATTACCGACGGCATTATGCGTCGCCTGATCACCCTGCGCGCAGAGTAAAGGAGACCGGAATGCTCAACCACATCGTTATCATGGGTCGCCTGACCCGCGATCCCGAGCTGCGTACCACCCAGTCCGGCGTCAGTGTGGCGTCCTTCAGCGTTGCCGTTGACCGCGATTATGCCGGTCGTGACGGCGGCGAGCGCCAGACCGATTTTATCGACGTTGTCGCATGGCGTCAGACCGGCGAGTTCGTGTCCAAATACTTCCACAAGGGCAGCATGATCGTTGTCTCCGGCCGTCTGCAGAGCCGCAAATGGCAGGATCGCGACGGCAACAACCGCACCAGCTGGGAAGTGAACGCGGACAACGTGTACTTCGGGGAGAGCCGCGCCAGCGCTAACAGCAACGGCGGCAGCTATTCCCGCGACGAGGGCGGCTACGCGAACAATAACTACTCCAACAGCTATTCCAATTCCGGCAGCTACGGCTCCTACGACAGCGGCCGGGCGCAGAGCGCTCCCGCTCCCTCCGCCTTTGCCGAGTTGGATGACGGCGACGGAGAATTACCGTTTTAATACTTGAGAATAGGAGGATACAGCTTTGGCTTTCGATAAGAACAACCCCAAGAACCGCAAACGCAGAAAAGTTTGCCAGTTCTGCGTGGACAAGGCCACTTATATTGATTATAAGGACACCGCGAAGCTTCGCCGCTTCCTGTCCGAGCGCGGCAAGATCCTGCCCCGCCGCACCACCGGCACCTGCGCCATGCATCAGCGTGAGCTGACCGAGGCGATCAAGCGCTCCCGTCAGATTGCGCTCCTGCCCTACGTGCTCGACTGAATCAAATCAAAAAATCCGGATGTGAGCTTTCACATCCGGATTTTTTAGTGGCCGGTGGTCAGTGTCCAGTGGTCAGTGAATCGTTAAGATGTCGCTACGCGACGATTATCATTTACGTGGAATCGCAGGGGTGTCTGCGTTTTGCGTCCTGCCCGTAGGGCGCATCCCGCATCCGCCCCTGCGAATCACCAATCACTGACCACTATTTCGCGGCCTTTTTCTTTGCTTTCGCGAAGGTCACGGGCACAGCGATGATGACCACCAGCGCGGCGGCTGCCGCGATGATCCAGGGGAGCATGCCCTGCACGGGGCTTTGCTGCGCCGTCACGGCAAAGATCACGTTGTCGTCCTCCATATGGAAGGTGGCGTAGCTGCCGCTGCGGCCAAGTTCCTGGCGCAGCCATTCGCCGTCGACGAGCCAGTAGAGATCCAGCACGGCGTTCTTCTCGGTCTTCGGCATCAGGAAGCGCACGGTGTAACCCTCGCCGTCGGGGTTGGTGTAGCCGTCCAGGCTCAGCTCCCAGGCCTCCAGCGCATGAAGCTCCTCGGGAAGCTCCTTTTCGTAGGGCTTCAACTCGATGCGGATCTGCTCCTGGAAATCACCCTCCACCAGCAGGATGGACATGGGCGAATCCTCACGCGTGACATCCACGGCGATGGTGCCCTGATGCAGGACGTATTCCGCCTCCACCGTGGTATTGAAGCGCAGATCCTTGTCTGCAAAGCTCTCCCACGTTCCGGCATAGCCCGGCTTTTCGGGCACAGCGGGAATCTCGTCGGCGCTGAGAGAGCCGCCGTAGGGCAGGCGAACGCTCGCAATCGTCGTCCCGTCCGCCACAAAGCTCACCGTCACGAACTTAAACTCCTCGGGTACGCCTTCGCGGGCAACCAGCTCCTCATAGCTCACGGGAGCCGCCTTCTCGGCATAGCTGATGCCGTCCACCGCGCCGAGCTTATCATGCACATAGACGTTGCGGTCCACCGCGTTCTCCACGTTCATGTCCGCCCAGCCCGCGATGGCGCCGGCGCAGACGTTGGAGGATGTCAGCGAGACAAGGGTGGCGCAGTCGGTGATGGTGGCGCCGTAGCCGGTGATGCCGCCCACATACTTGTTGCCTTCGATGCTGCACATGGCGTAGGAGTCCCGGATGGCGGTGTTGGAATAGCCCGCGACGCCGCCCACATAGCTGCCGTCGCCGCTCTCCACGCCGCCGTAGCCCTCGCAATTGAGCACAAGGCCGGTCTCGGAGCTGCCCACCACGCCGCCGATGCGATCCTTGCGCCCGGTGATGCCGCCATAATTGATGTTTTCGGAGCTGACGCACTTGGTCTCGTACTTCTTGTTGATGATGCCGTTGACGCCGATGGTCTCCACCAGCTTATTCTCCATGTCGAACTCGTACTCAATGCCCATGGAGCCGATGACGCCGCCGACATTGCTGTCGCCGTCCACGCCGCCGTAGTTGCGGTTGAGGGAGACCCGCCCCTCGGTATCCTCCGGGCTGAGCTGCTCGGAGATGTCGTCAAAGACCTTGGAATTGGGGGAGCCGTTGAGGGCGTCGGACATCATCAGCAGCACCTTGGAGAACTGGTTGTTGGCGCTGCCCAGATCCGCCGAGAGCATACCGGAGGTGTTGCTGATGACCCCGTAGGCTTCACTCAAGCGGTCAGAGACGCTGTTATAGTCATCGACCGCGCTGTTGAAATAGCTCACGCCGTCGTCCCCCATAATGCTGCCGCTGCCGCCGGAGATGCCGCCGTCGCTGCCGCCGGAAACTGTGCCGTCGGCGCCGGTGATCGTGCCGCCGCCGGTGATCGTGCCGCCGCCGGTGATCGTGCCGCTGTTGCCGACGTCGTCCAGAAAGGAGTTGCCGTCCGCCTCGGCATCGTCACGCATCTCGTTCATCTGCGCGGCCATGATGGCCAGGTCGCCGGAGGCCGCGTTCAGATACTCATTGAGCGTCACGATCTCTTCCGCCAGGCTCTCCTCGGAGATGAGGTTCAAAAACGGCTCCATCTGCCCGACGATGCCCGCCACATCCTTGCGGCCCAGGATCGTGCCGTGGTTTTCGCAGCCGGTCAGGTATCCCGCCTGACGCCCGGCAATACCGCCGACATTATAGCCGAAATGCTGATAGCCGATCGAGCCGTGATTGACACAGTTCATCAGCACGCCGCTGGAATACCCGGCGATGCCGCCGCTGTCGGACACAACGTTTTCGTCCTCGGCGTTCAAAAGCTCCAGGACGTCGCCGGTCACGGCGGTGAGATCGTCCAGGCTCAGCATCTCCTCCGTGACGGTGGTGTTCACCGCGCCGTTATTTTCGCAGTTCAGGATCAGCCCCTCGCTGTAGCCCACGATGCCGCCGGTAAAGCGCTTGCCGATGACCTCGGCGCTGCTGACGCAGTCGCGGATGGAGCCGTAGCTTTCGCCCACGAGGCCGCCCACATAGTTGCGGGCGGTGACGCTGCCTTCAAAGCTGCAGTTTTCCACGCTGCCATAGCTGCTGCCGACGAGGGCGCCCACCTTGTCGCTGCCGCTGTCTGGCTGTACTGTGCCCTTGAGCTTCAGATCGCGCACCACCGCGCCCTCCTGCAAATAGCGGAACAGCCCCAGGTTGGAGCCGCCCGTCAGCATCAGGCCGGAGATCGTGTGGCCGCGCCCCTCGAAGACGCCGCTGAAAATGGGGATCGTGACGCCGGGCGCCGCGCTGAGATCCAGATCCGCATCCAGGATCACCGTCAGTCCCCTGGAGTAGCTGTCCAGCGCGCAGCTCGCGGCCAGGGCGCGATAGTCCTCAATGCTTGCAAGGTGCAGCGTTTTCTCCGCCGTCTCCTCCTCCGGCGCCTCCCCTTCATCGGGCAGGGGCGTGAGCACGGGCACCGTATCCGCAGGCGCTTCCTGCTCATACACGGGCTGGGGCTCGATCACAGGCCCCGGCTGCTGACCGTCGGCCGTGCTGATCTGCCCGGGGCCGGCACCGCCCCCCGGGGCAGACTCGATGCTGCCCGCAAAGGCCGTGGGAAGCCCCTGCGACGCCAGCAGGAGCAGACTCATCAGCAAAGTCACGACTTGTTTGCTTTTCATATTTATTAAGCCGCCTTTCTGCGAAAGGCACCGATGGGGTTATGAAACGAGAGTCCCAAAACGGTGGCTGTTCGCTAACAAATTATTTGGTA
>CACZXQ010000052.1 GCA_902785115.1 Oscillospiraceae bacterium
CGTAGGGGCGGCTATCAGCCGCCCGCGCGAAAAAGCAAACAATAAAACAGAAATACTGGGCGAATTCGCAGCATTTTAAACGAATTTGCCCAGTATTTGTGCAAGTTATCCTGTTGTGCTGCCGGGCGGTTGATAACCGCCCCTACGGGAGAACGCGGGACGGTGCGCCTACTCGTTCTTTCCGTCGCTCTCGGTGGCGTCCACGATCTGCTCGAAGTCCGCGATCTCCACGTCCTCGGCGGGATCGGCCTTGCCAGCGCCGAGCCCGTCCTTGAGCGCCTGCACCGCGGCTTCCTTCTCCTCGATGCCGCCGCGCAGCGCCTGCGCCTGGGCAAAGAGCGGGGCAAAGTAGCCCTCGGGCGCGTCCTTGCACTGCTCATAGTAGAGCTTGCCGATCTCGGCGTAGACGCGGTTTAGCTCCTCGTGCGCGCTGTTTGCTTCCAGCGTGAGCTTTGCGATCTTCGCGTAAGCCTTCGTGCGTGCCGCCCCGTCCTCATAGACCTTGGCGACGCCGCTCTCCTCCGCGGCGCTCTTGACCTTGTCCACAAGCCCGGTGACCGTGTCGCTCGCGGCAAACTCCTTTGCCTTGCCGACGAGGCCGCTGAGGATTTCCTTGTAATCAGCCATTGTTATGTTCCTCCTTGTTGTTGCTTGCTGTGTTTTGATTGACGTAGAGTTTTGCCGGATCGTGCGTTCTCCGGCTCTGCACGAGCAGGATCGCGCCCGCCGCGAGCACCAGCACGAGGCTGAGCAGCTGCGAGACGCGGATGCCGGTGCCCGCGATGTAGAGGCTGTCGGTGCGAAGCCCCTCGATCCAGGCTCTGCCCAGACCGTACCAGAAGAAATACAGGAGCGCGCACTGCCCGTCGTATTTCCGCCTGCCGGACTTCACAAACCGGAGCAGAAACAGGAAGCCGCAGAGGTTCCACAGGCTTTCATAGAGAAAGGTCGGGTGCACATAGATCGTCGTGCCGTCCGGCGCGGTCAGCCCCATGCGGCAGAAGATCGAGGTCTCGGCGCCGAAGGCCTCCCGGTTCATGAAGTTGCCCCAGCGGCCGATGATCTGCCCGATCAAAAGCCCGTGCACCGTGAGATCCAGCATGGCGGGGATGGGGATCTTCTTGTGCCGGCAGACGAAAACGACGCACAGCAGCCCCGCGATCACGCCGCCGTAGATGGCGAGGCCGCCCTCGTGGATGTAGAGCACGGAGATGGGGTCTGCCAGATAATCCTCCAGCCGGAAGAGCACGAAATAGAGCCGCGCCCCCACGATCGAAAGCGGGATCAGCCAGAGCATCAGATCGTAAAAATCATCCGCCTCGATGCCGAACGCCCGGCTGCGCCTGCCGCAGTAGAGGATCGCCAGCAGAAAGCCCAGCGCGATCAGCACGCCGTAGAAATAGATGTTTCTTCCGAATACCGTGAAGTAAGACGGCGGATTGATCGAAAAGTTCCCCAGCATGGGAAAGCTGATGGCGGAATCGCGCTGTATGGTCTGGATCGCTGTTAAAATCGGAAACATGGCTTAGTCCTTCTTCGGTTCGAGAATGGAGATGACGAGCTTTTCGGGGGCGAAAGCCTCACGGATAAAGTCCTCGCAGGCGGCTTTTGTGACGCGATCGAGCAGGGCGATGGCGTCAAAGCTGCAGTAGCCCTCAAACACGCCCGAGATAAGCGACAGGCACACGCCGCCGAAATCCTCCAGCCCCCGCAGCCTTGCGCCCAGGGAGGCGCGCTTTGCCCGCTCAAAGCTCTCTTCGGAAAAGCCCTCGCGGCTCACGCGCGCGGCCTCCTGCTTCAAGGCCTCGAAAACGGCCTCGGGGTCTTCGCTCTCGCCCTCGATGATGAGCGTCCCGGTGCCGGAGCTGAAATAGGCCTCATAGTCAAAATCCCGGTTCAAAAGCCCCTCGCCGTAGAGCCGCGTGTAGAAGGGGGAGGACGCGCCCACCAGCAGCCGCAGCGCAAGCTGGCTCACGAGCCGCTGCCGGAGCGCGGCTTCGCCCCCGGCTTCGGGCGAAAGCTTGGAGCCGATCATAAACTGCGGCGCGGAGACAGGGGCTTCCTCTTTATGGAAAGCCTCCACGGGAAGCGGGCTCTCCGCCTCGCCGTAATCGGGCCTGGGCACGGGGCGGTTCTCCTCGCCCAGTTCTTCCAGGGCGATCTGCCGCACGCGCGCGGGCGCCACGTCCCCCTCCACGCACAGGCACATGTTCCCCGGCGCGTAGAAGGCGCGGTAGCAGGCGTAGAGCATCTCCGGCGTGATGGCCTGGATGCTCTCCACCGTGCCGGCAACGCGGTCGCGGATGGGGTGATGCGCATAGAGCTGGCGCAGGAAGTTGTAGAAGAGCCTCAGGCCGGGGTCGTCCTCGCCCATCCGGATCTCCTGGGCAATGATGCCGCGCTCCTTTTGCACGGTCTCCTCGGTGAAGTAGGGGGTGGACACAAAGTGCAGCAGCAGCCGCAGGTTTTCCTCAAAGCGCTCGGTGCACTGGAAGTAGTAGCAGGTCGTGTCGTCCCCGGTGGAGGCGTTGGGGTCGGCGCCGTTGGCGTTCAGGAGGCTCAGCGCGTTGTCGCCGTCCGGCAGGTCGAACATCTTGTGCTCCAGATAGTGCGCCACGCCCGCCGGGGTGTCGTAGCGCTCGCCGTCGAGCGTGAAGACGCGCCCCGCGCCGCCGTAGTCCGCCGCGAAGGCGGCAAAATAGCCCTGAAAGCCTTTTTTCGGCACCACGCAGAGGCGCAGCCCGTTGGGGAGCGTATCGGTGTAAAGGGTCTCCCCGATGTTTTTGTATTCAGTCCTGCGCATCGTCTTCCTCCTCCTGCGCGCTGCCGTCGGATTTCAGGAAATAGATCATGTCGCATTCGGTGTTTTGGGCGATCTGCGCGATCTGCTCGCGCGTGACCTCGCCCACCAGCTCCGCAAGCTCCATCGGGCTGCAGTCCGGCCCGTCGAGCGCCTGCGTCAGATAAAAGCCCTCCAGCTCGCCCTGGCTGTCGGTCATGGCGCGCAGCTCCGAGGCGACGCCCATTTTGGCGCTTTCCAGCTCCGCATCCGTCACCTCGCCGCGGGCGATCGCCGCAAGCTGGGCGAGGATCTCATCCCGCGCCGCCTCGAACTTGTCAAAGTCAATGCCCGAGGACACCAGCAAGATCCCCTTGTGCGTGTCCACCAGCGAGCCCGCGTAGTAGCACAGCTGCAGCCGCTCGCGCACGTTGTCGAAGAGCTTGGAGGTGGCGCCGCCGCCAAAGACCGCGTTGAAGACGTAGAGCGCCGCAATGTCCGGCTCCTCCATGCTCTCGCCGAGCCGCCAGCCCATCACGAGCTTGCCCTGCGTCACGTCCAGCGCCTCCGTCACCGTGCGGGGCTGCTCCTCCAGCGCGTTCATGCGCACGTCGGTGCCGATCTCCTCGTCGATCTCGCCGCGCGGCAGCGTCATCAGCGCGTCGCGCAGATCGCGCACGACCTGCTTCTGCCCGGCTCTCCCGCAGTAGAAGATCTCGATCGGCGCGCTCTGCAGCAGGCTCCTGTAGTGCCGGGAGAGCTTGGTGTAGTGGATGGCCTCGCATTCGCTCTCGCCGCCGAGACGGCTCACCGCGAAGTCTTCACAGCAGCACATCTCCTCCAGACAGCGAAAGAGCGCGTAGCCGCGCTTGTCGTTGATGCGGCCGCGGATGGTCTCGAGCATTTTCTCTTTTTCGCTGTCCACATACTGTTGCAGCAGCAACCCGCCCCGGGTAACGGGGGAGAGCAGCAGCTCACCGAGAAGCAGCGTCGCCTCCCGCAAAATGCCCTTGCCGCCGGGCAGATAATCCTCCTCCGGGACGCTCGCGTAAAAGCCGAGGCACTGGATCTCCCCGATCCGGCGCACCACGGGCTCGATGGCCGTGCCGTAGAGCGCGTCCAGCCTTGCCGAGAGCGCCTCCATATCCGGCGAGCGGGTGGTGCCCCGCCGCAGAACGTAAGGGATCAGGGCGTTCATGGCCGCCGTGTCCCGCTTGAGCTGGGTCAGCAGCGTGAGGGACAGGCAGGCGGTTTTGAATTTATCCGTGCGCAGATGGCTCAGCCATACGCCGGGCAGGATCTCGGTTCTCGTCAGCTCCATACGGCACCCCCGGTTTTTTTCTTGTTTTGACATATTATAGCACAGAGAAAGTGAATAGTGAAGAGAGAATCGTGACAATAAACGCATGCGTTTGCCTTCGGTGCTTCGTGCCTCCGGCGGCCCCATTTCTTTGGACGCCCAAAGAAATAGGGGAAAGAAATGCGCAAGGGGAAGTGTCCCCTTGACCCCTCGTGCAAAAGGGGAACCTAAGGTCTGAGCGCAGGTCGCCGCCGTCCTAATGTTGGAAAGGCTGGTGCGCCCGGGTGTTCGCTGCCGCTATGTTATGCAAATCGCAGCGCTCAGAAGCACGTCACGGCGGCTCGGCTCTGTTGTCCAAGCTTCGGGACGCCGAGGGCGTCGTCCCCTACAACGCATTGGGCGAAGAACGCACGGGCGATTCGTGAATCGCCCCTACGGAATAAACCCTCCTGTTTTGCCTGTAGGGGCGGCCCTAAAGGACTAGCTTTGCGTCGCTATTAGCCGCCCGGCAGTATAACGGAACATTTTTGCAGAGAAAATGCGGCGAATCCGAAGTATATTGCGATTTTCGGGCTTTTCACCTATATATCACGATTCACTGCGCGGGCGGTTGATAACCGCCCCTACGGGCAGGACCGACTTTTTTCACAGCCCCTACAAAATAGAACTCACCTGATTTCGTAGGGGCTGACGAACTCCGACGCGAAGATAGTCCCTTTGGGGAGGCAGCCCGCAAAAGCCAAGATCAGCGCCCGGCGAGCCGCGGCTTCATGCGTGGTACAATTAGCGTCAGAAGTACCATTGAGCGGCAGCGGTATGCGGGGTCAGCAGCAACGCGATCCTGCAATAGCGGCGACCCCGGTTCCACCCTTAGACTCCCCCATTCCGACAAGCGCCTTTTTCTTTCTTACACCGGGCGCGGCGCGTTCTTTCTTTTTGGGCAAGCGCCAAAAAGAAAGAATGGGGGCAGGTACCAGCCCGCGGAGCCCGTGTACCAGCTCCAGCCGGCGCGCTCCTCCATGCCGGGGGCGCTGTACACGTCCGCCGCGAGCACAAAGGGCTCCGCCTCGTAGCGCAGGGGATCGTGGCTCTCGGGCAGCAGCATGTTGAGGATGCGTTTGCCCTCCTCCCGCCGCTCCTGTTCGATCAGCGCCAGCGCCAGCCAGATCGCCCCGTGGGTGTACTGCCCGCCGTTTTCGCGCAGACCGGGGCCGTAGCTTGTGAGATAGCCGGGGCTGCGCTCCGCGTCCGTAAAGGGCGGGGTGAAGAGCCGAACCAGCTTGTGCTCTTCGTCCACAAGCCGCGCGATCGCGGCGTCCAGCGCCTCGTTTGCGTGCGCCGCAGCGCAGAAGGCCGCCCAGGCCTGGGGCAGCAGGTCGATGCGCTCCTCCCCGCCGAGGGCTGTGCCGTCCGCCCAGTAGCCCCGGCGGTAGAAGCGCCCGTTGAAGCTTCCCTCCGCCGCGCGGAGCATCGCAAGGGAGAGCGCTTCATACCGCGCCGCGTCCGCGTCCTTCAGCCGCCGGAGAAGCCCGGCAAAGCGCCCCGCCACATGGCTCAGAAAGAAGCCCAGCCACACGCTCTCCCCGTCGCAGGCGTCCAGACCGTCGTTCCAGTCGCCGCTGCCGATCAGCGGCAGCCCGTGCGCGCCGAAGCCGCGCGCGGCGCAGCGATCGATGGCCGCCTTCCCGTGCCGCAGAAGGCTTTGCCCCTTGCCGGAGGGCGAGACGGTCTCGTAGCGATCCCGCTCGTTCTCCGCCAGCGCTTCGCTGTGAAGAAACGGCTCCTTCCTGAGCGCAAAGCCATAGTCGCCGGTGTAGGCCGTGTATTCGCACAGCGCCCACACCAGCCACAGCAGATCGTCGCTGCAGCGGCTGCGCAGTCCGCGGTCGCCGTCCGGGTGCCGGTGCCACCAGTGCATCACGTCCCCCTCCGCGTACTGATGGCGGCAGCAGTCGAGAATGCGCGCGCGGGCGTAGTCCGGGCTGACCGGCAGGAGGTTGACCGCGTCCTGCAGCTGATCCCGGAAGCCGTAAGCGCCGCCGCTCTGGTAGAGGCTGGAGCGGGCGAGCAGGCGGCAGCAGAGCGCCTGGTAGACGCACCATTGGTTTACATAACGGTCAATTGCCGCCTCGCCGGTCTGCACATGCAGTCTTCCGCAGAGGCTGTCCCAGCGCACGGCGGCGGAGAAGCTGCCCGCTTCGGCGCAGCCGCAGCGAAGCACCGTCTCTTCCTCGCCGGTGCAGCGCAGAAGCAGCGCCGGGGGCGCAAAATCCGTCTCCATCTCGCAGGGGACGCTTGCCGAGGCGCGAAAGACGAGACCCCGGACATAGCTCTCCGGGCTCATCGCGGTGAACACGCCGTTCTCGACAGACACTTGCAGCGCGGAGGCGTCCTCCGCCAGCGTGGGGCGGATCGCCCAGCAGAGCTTCAGCCCCTCCGCGCCGACGACGCAGAGCGTCAGCATCTCGTTTTCGATGGAGATCCTTGTGCGCACGTTTTGTCCGCCCAGCTCCTTCTCAAATTCCGCCCAGCCGCGCCCGAAGCGGACACGGCACAGGCAGCCGTCGTTTGCCGCGAAGAGGCTCACCGCGCCCTCCGGCGTCTCCGCCCAGAGGGGCATGGCGCTCTCCACGCCTGTAAGCTCGCTCACCGGATCAACAAGCCGCATTTCCCGCGCGTTCTCCAGCCACAGCGCCGCCACGCCGCACTCGGTGACGATCGCGCCCAGCCTTTCGCCCGCGAGGGGAAGCTGCCACAGCCGGGGCGGCAGGCTGTTTTGCACCGTGAAGACAAAGCCGTCGTCCTGCCAGGCATAGTCCGGCAAGGCGCGGCTTCGCTCCCTGCTGAGCTTCGGGATCAAAAGTTCGGGCTTTTCCTCCCGCGGCTTTCCGACGGTATAGGCCGCCCGGCTTTCGATCCCCTCCGCGGCGGAGAGCGGCGCGAAGTGCACGCCGCCGCGGCTTCCCAGCAGGGCTTCCAGCGCGAAGGCGGCAAGCTCCCGCCGAAGCTGTGTCTCCAGCGGGCGGCGGTATTCGCCCTCCTCGCCGGAGAGGTACACCAGATCGCTCTCCACCCCGCAGCTTCTGAGCAGCAGAAAGCGCCGCAGAAGGGCGCTTGCCTCCTTCGCGTCCGTCCGGCAGCAGAGGATCGGCAGCTCGCCGGAAATGCCGTATTGCCATAGCTCCCGTCTCGGCACTGCGCCGGACAGGGGCGCTCTGAGCGCCGGCAGCAGCGCGAAGGCCGCGCCGATCTCGCCCTGCGCCATGCCGAGGCGTGAGGCGGCGGCGGAGACCATATTGCCCTTCTGCTCGCTTTGCAGGATACGCGCCGCGCCCGCGAAGGCGTCGTCTGCGCTCAAAGCGACACAGAGGGCGAAGCGCCGCGTCTCCACCTTGTCCGTCCGGGGGGCAAAGGAGAAGCGGAGATTGAGCTTTGGCGCGTCGAAGGAAGCCTCCGCTCCCATCACGCACAGCCACAGCCCGGGGGTGCTTCCTCGCCGGAGCCGGTGCAGCAGCAGCGCCCCTTCGCGTTTTTCTTGCGTGACGCCCAGCGCCCAGTAGGCGGGATGGGCAAGCCAGTCCCGCTCCCGGCAGAGCCGCAGCTTGATCGTGAGCGAGAGCTCCTGCTGCGATCTGCTGCTCAGTTCCCAGCGTTCCCCGGCTTCCCCGGCGGCGGAGGCGAGCTTCAGCAGCGTATCCCCCGCCTCCCAGATCGCCTGCTCCTCGGAAAAGGACCAGCGCGCGGCGGGAAAGCTCTCCGCTTCATAGATCAGCAGCTCGCCGTATTCGGCGCGTATGCTGCCGCCGCTCTGCGCCCAAAGGTGCCAGACGCCGTTGGAGAGCAGGCAATCGGCCTTGTCCTGCGCGCCGCCGCTTGCGTGCCAGCCCTCGGCGCCTTGCCGGGGCGGGCGCTCCTGCGCCCGGCTCAGCTCCCGCCGCAGCACCGCGCCGCCCTCGGGCACGCGCTCTTCGAGCAGCAGGCGGAAAGCGCCCATCGCGGGGTCGGAGAGAAAGCGGCGCAGGATGCTCCCCTCGCAGAGCGCGTTTGCCGCCGCGAGAACGCTCATGCCCACATGGTGCGCCATCCAGCAGCGCACGATCTCGCCCTCGTCCCGGCGGCATCGACCGGGCGTGAAATCCACGGCCTCGTAAAAGCCGAAGCGCCCCCGGACGCCGAAGCGCTCCAGGCGGCGCAGGTTCCTGACCGCCGCCGGGGCGTTCACCGCGAGCGCCAGAAAGCTCGCGTAAGGGGCGATGACCATGTCCTCGTCCTGCCCGCGCTTGAGCGAGAGCGAGGCGCAGCCGCTGGCCTTGTAGCGATAGCTGAGCGCGCCGTCGAGGGCGTAGAAGGCGCTTTCGCTGATGCCCCAGGGCTTGCCCGCGTAAGCCTCGCGCCGCTGCGCGTAGAGGCAGAAGCGCGCGCTCTCCTGCAAAAGACTTCCGCGCATATAGGGCAGAAACAGCGCCGGCATCAGGTATTCAAACATCGTGCCCGTCCAGCTGGCAAGACCGCGAAAGCCGTCCTTCTGGAGCTGGGCGCGGCTCAGACGCCGCCAGTGCTTTTTCGGCGCTTCGCCCCGGGCAAGGGCGAGGTAGCTTGTGAGCATGGCCTCGCTTGCCATCAGATCGTACCAGCCGCCGACGCCGCGCTTTTCCGCGGGGTCATAGGAGATATAGAACAGCCCCCGCTTCCCGTCAAAGAGGAGGCGAAAGTCCATCGCGCCGCAGAGCGCGTCCACCTTCCCGGCAAGCTCCTTTTCGCCGTATTCCAGCAGCGCCCGGTGCAGCGCGATCAGGCAGGCGCAGAGGTTGCCGCTGTCCACGGTGGAGAGCATGGCGGGCGGCAGGGGCGCGAGACTGCGCGTGTCATACCAATTATAATAGTGTCCGGCATAGCGGGGCATTTCCAGCAGGGTGGAGACGATGCGCCGGATGCCGCCCACGGCCTCCGTCCGCTCCAGAATGCCGAGATCGACCGCCGCCACGAAGGACAGCAGGCACAGCCCGATATTGGTCGGGGACGTGCGGTGCGCCGCGCCGACGGGCGGCTGCTCCTGCACGTTGTCCGGCGGGAGAAAGTGATCCTCGGCGGTGCAGAAATGCAGATAGTATTGAAAATTCTCCGCCGCGGCCTCAAGCAGATAGGCCCGGTCGGACGAGATGAGCGGGCTTTCCTTCTGCGCCTTGAGACTCAGCGCCCAGGCGCAGAGCGGGGCAAGCAGCCACACAAGCCCCGCCGAGCGCCCGATGACAGACGGGGAGAAGAGCAGCAGCGCAAAGCCCAGCAGCGCCGTCTGCCACAGGGCGAGAATGTGAGACGCGAGATCGCCGCCGTGCTGCTCGGCCTGCGCGGCGGTCTGCCATTGCAGCAGCCGCTTGTGGCTCACGCCCATGCGCCAGAGGGCGGTCACCGTCGCCGTAAGGCAGACCCAGGCCTCATACGGCAGCAGCCACAGCCGCAGAAAGCTCTGTACGATCGCGCCGCCAAGCCCCGTGAGCAGCCTTGCGTAGTGCCGCGGGCGGGGCTTTTCCGCCGGGCGCAGGCCGTGCGCGGCGAGAGCCCGGAGGATGCGCCCCGTGAGGGCAAGCAGCGCCGCGAGCGCCGAGACCTTCAGCCCCTGCCCCGGCAGCAGAAAGCCCGCGAGGATCGCGAGCAGCGTCATCGGCGCGAGCAGGCTCCGCCGCAGGCTGTCAAAGAGCCGCCAGCGGTCAATGGCGCAGAGCGCCGGGGAAAAGAGAAAGGGCAGGTTCTGCCAGTCGCCCCGCACCCAGCGGTGCAGGCGCTTGTAGTAGGGCAGCACCCGGCCGGGAAAGGCGTCGGAGAAGGAGACGTCCCCCACAAAGCCGCCGTGCAGCAGCGCGCCCTCCGGCGCGTCGTGCGAGAGGATGCGCCCCGCGGGCAGCTGCTTTTCGCTGCAAAGCAGCAGGGAGCGGACGTCGATCAGCCCCTTGCCCGCAAAGCCGCCGCGCCCGAAGGCGTCCATATACAGCTCCCCGCACAGCCCGCCGTAGGGGTCGGAGCCGCCCTGCCCGGCGAAGACAAGCGAAAAATCCGTGGCGTTGGCGCTGGCGAGATCCGTGTCCAGCCGGGGGTGGAGGATGCCATAGCCCCGCGTGACGACGCCTCGCTGCGCGTCCGGCACGGGGCGGTTTAGCGGATGGAGCATGGTGCCGATCAGTTCTCCCGCCGCGCCGGGGTAGAGGCGGGTGTCGCTGTCGAGCGTGAGTAAAAAACGCGTCCCGGCCAGCGCGTCCCGGTCGCCGGTGACGGAAAGGCTCGATTCCCGGTCGCACAAAAGCCTGCTTAGTTCCAGCAGCGCCCCGCGCTTGCGCTCCCAGGCGCTCCAGCGCTCCCCGTCAAAGCTGCGCTTGCGGGTAAAGCAGTAAAAGCCGCCGCCATAGCGCCGGTTCAGGCGATGGATCTCCTCAACGGCCGCGGCCAGAATCGCGGCGTCGCTCTCCGTCTCCTCGGCGTCTGCCTCCCTGAGATCCGCCAGCAGCCCGAAGCGCAGGTTCTCCCCCTCCGTGCGGCAGGCAAAGCGCAGCTCCTCCAGGCGCCGCGCCGCTTCCCGGGCGCTGTTCTCGTCCGTCAGCAGCGTGGAGACGACGCAGAGCGTCCGCCCCTCGGCGGGAACGCCCTTCGACAGATCGAGCCGCGGCAGCCGCCGGGGCGGGAGCAGGCGCAGCAGCAGCGTATCGAGCGCGCGCTTGCACAGTTCCGATATCGGCAGCAGAAGCAGCAGCGCCGCCGCCCCGCTGTCGAGCGACAAGCCGAGAAAAAGGCTCAAGCCCAGCGTCAGCGTGAGATTTGCGCCGATGTAGAGCCCTTGGGCGAGAGGCTTCGGCTCGGGCGTGAGATAGAAGCCGACGTGCTTTGCCTCGCTCTTGGCGTTTTTGATGAGCTTTCGGGCGTAAAGCTGCTCCTCCATGCCCTCGCGGCGGGCAAGCAGCTCCAGCCTTCTCAGGCAGGCCTCCCGGCTCGCCCGATCGAGCTTCGGAAAATCGCCGCTGGGATCGGCCGCGAGCACCGCCGCGCTCACATCCGCGCCCTCCAGAAGCTTATCCATGTCGAGCTGGGAGAAGAGCCGCAGCGTGCCGAAGAGCTTTTCCAGGCGCGCAGCGCACTGCTCAAGCTCGGCGGAATAGGCCATCTCCCGGCACACGGCGGCAAGCTCCTCCAGCGCGGCTGCGCGCAGACACACCGGAAACAGCCGGAGCTCTGCGCGCCGCAGCACCGTTACCGACTGAAAGCCGTCGAGATACGCCCGGCAGCGCGCTTCCGTCACCGCGCCGTGCCCCGCGCGAAGAAGGCTCCGGCACAGGGCGAGGATCATCAGCCCCTCGTCGCAGAGCCGAAGATGCTTTGCCATGCGCAGGCTCTGCACACTCTCCAGATACTCCCGCTTGGCAAGGTACCAGTTATCCAGCAGCCATTCGCAGGCGCTCGGCAGCTCTGCCGCGTTCCGATAGCGGCGCGCTACCGCGTCATGACAGCGGCGGATCTCCCGCACACGCTGCCGCAGCGCGCGCAGGACAGCCCTGCCGTTTGCCTGCTGCGCGGGACGCAGCAGCCGCGCGGTGGAGGCGGCATAGTCCCGCAGCCGCGCATCTTCAATGTAAAGGGAGAGATTCTGTTCCATGGCGATCTCCTTGTATAAAATGGTCACATCCTATTTTTGACAGAGAAGGAGAATTTATACTTGCGGGAAAAAAGTAAAAAGTGAATGGTGAAAAGTGAAAAGACATGGCGCCCCCTTCGCGGACGGATCGAAAAAAAGATATGGGTATCGAAATGAAACAGACTGACCGTAGGGGCCGTTCACGAACGGCCCGCGCAGTACGGTTTCTGTTCTGCCAATTCGCCCGGGCGCCGTGTATGAAATCCGACCGGTCACCGCCGGGCGATTCGTGAATCGCCCCTACCGGTCACTGGCCGCTTTTCAAAAGCTGCAAAGAAAAAACACTTGACAGACGGCGGAGATGCGTGTATACTCTGTGAAGCTGAAAAGCTTGACAGGAGGGGGTGCCGTATGCGGGAGAGTCGGCTGATGCAGTCGATGCTGCTGGATTTTTACGGCGAGCTTCTGACCGAGAAACAGCGTGAGTGCTATGATCTGCACTTCAACGAGGATCTGTCTCTCTCCGAGATCGCGGAGCAGAGCGGCATTTCCCGCCAGGGCGTGTGGGACAACATCCGCCGGGCGGAGGCCTCCCTGCGCCAGATCGAGGAAAAGACCGGGCTGATCCGCCGCTTTACCCAGAACCGGAAGGCGCAGGAGCGCCTGCGGGACAAGCTCGAAGCCCTGCGCGTTCGCTGCGAGGGGGAGAGCCGGGTACTGGCGGAGGAGGCGTTGGAGCTGCTGGACAGCTTCCTGTGAGGAAATTGCAATGGCGTTTGAAAGCTTATCCGATAAACTGACAGCGGCCTTCAAGCGGCTGCGCGGCAAAGGGCGGCTGACATCCGGCGACGTGAAGGAGGCCATGCGCGAGGTGCGCATGGCGCTTCTCGAGGCCGACGTGAGCTATAAGGTCGTCAAGGACTTTACCAAGTCCGTCACCGAGCGCGCCGTGGGCACGGACGTGCTGGAGGCGCTCAATCCCGCCCAGATGGTCATCAAGATCGTCAACGAGGAGCTGTGCAAGCTCATGGGCGGTGAGAATCAAAAGCTGAATATCGGCTCGAAGTCCCCGAGCGTTGTGATGCTGGTGGGTCTGCAGGGCGCGGGCAAGACCACGAACGGCGCAAAGCTCGCCGGGTACATGAGAAAACAGGGCAAACGCCCGCTGCTCGTTGCCTGCGACATCTACCGCCCCGCCGCCATCCAGCAGCTTGAGACCGTGGGCGCGCAGCTCGATATCCCCGTCTTCCAGATGGGGCAGCAAAACCCTGTGGACATTGCCAAGGCCGCGATCGAGCACGCGAAAAAGCACGGCAACGACCTTGTGTTCCTCGATACCGCGGGCAGGCTGCACATTGACGAGCAGCTCATGCAGGAGCTCAAGAACATCCGCGACGCGGTGGAGCCCGCGGAGATCCTGCTGGTGGTGGACGCCATGACCGGCCAGGACGCGGTGAACGCCGCCACGGCCTTTGACGAGGCGCTGGGCGTCACGGGCGTGATGCTCTCCAAGCTCGACGGCGACGCGAGGGGCGGCGCCGCGCTCTCCATCCGCGCTGCCACCGGCAAGCCCATCAAGTTCATGGGCGTGGGCGAGAAGCTCGATATGATCGAGCCCTTCCATCCCGACCGCATGGCAAGCCGCATCCTCGGCATGGGCGACGTGCTGACGCTCATTGAAAAGGCCGAGCAGAGCTTTGACGAGAAGAAAGCGCTGGAGGCGGCGGAGAAGCTGCGCGCCAACCGCTTTACGCTCAGCGACTATCTCGAGCAGATGGGGCAGCTCAAAAACATGGGCGATCTGGGCGACCTCGCGGGTTTGATCCCGGGCATGGACGCCAAGGCGCTCAAGGGCGCGAAGATGGACGAGAAGGCGCTTGCGCGGCAGGAGGCCATCATCCTCTCCATGACCCAGGCGGAGCGCGATAACCCCGCCATCTTAAACTCCAGCCGCAAAAAGCGCATCGCCGCGGGCTCCGGCACCTCCGTTGTGGACGTCAACCGCCTCATCAAGCAGTTTGACGCCATGCAGCAGATGATGAAGCAGTTTTCCGGCAAGAACATGCGCAAGCTGCAAAAGAAGATGGGCAAGATGGGCGGAGGCATGCCCGGCGGTTTCCCCGGACTCGGCTTCTGACCGACCCCACAGGATATGTTGTTTACATCCGGTTTCCCGCCGTTTGTAATATATATGAGAATTTTTATGGAGGTGAAGATACAATGGTTAAAATCAGACTTCGCAGAATGGGCGCCAAGAAGGCTCCTTATTACCGCATCGTTGTTGCTGACTCCCGTAGCCCCCGCGATGGCCGCTTCATCGAGGAGCTGGGCGTTTACGATCCCATGGCCGACGGCAGCAAGCTGAACGTCAAGATGGATCGCGTGGAATACTGGATCGCCAACGGCGCACAGCCCACCGATACCGTCCGCGGCCTGCTCAAGAAGGTCGAGGCCTAAAAAGGAGTTTCTACCGGCATGAAAGAACTTTTGACCTACATCGTGCAGAGCCTGGTCGATCATCCCGACGAGGTTTCTGTGACCGAGCGCAAAGCCGACGGCGAGACCGTGTTTGAGGTTCGCGTGGCCGACGGCGATACGGGCAAGGTCATCGGCCGGCAGGGCAGGATCGTCAAGCAGATCCGTATCCTTATGCGGGCCGTAGCCCAGCGAAAGGGCAAAAAAGTTTCCGTGGAGATCATGGACTGATCGAAACAAAAAGCAGAGGCGCCGCCTCTGCTTTTTTTATAGTAACAACGCTGCGATAAGATCAGGGGATGCGAAAAAGTCCCCCTGCGGGTGACAACGGGAATATGGACTTTCTTCACAGCCCCTTAGCTGTTTGATCCGTTTTCACAAATTTGTCCGCCGTTTGCTTCAACTGCGTCTTGCAATCTGACGGCAAATCCATTACAATAAATACAAGCGTGTCCTGGTAACCATCAATTTTTATCACGGGAGGAAGACATGAAGAAGAACAAAAAACTGCTGGATATCGTCGGCATATGCTGCGGCATGTTTCTGGTCGCCGTGCTGATCATCAGCATCGTCTCCGGCACCATCGCGAGCGCGCCCCCCAAGGGCGCCGTCACGCTGACGGGCTCTGCCCCCGGCCGCAACGGTGACCTTGCTGTCGAGGTCGTGACCGACGGCAGCACGATTGCATCCCTTGCCGTCACCGCGCATGAGGAGACGGAGGGCATCGGCACCATGGCTGTCGATCAGCTCCCCGCCGCCATCGTCGCGGAAAACTCTCTCGCCGTGGATAACATCTCCGGCGCGTCCATCACCTCCGAGGCCATCAAGGCCGCCGCGGCAAACGCTCTGACCGAGGGCGGCTTTGACGCGGCGAGCTTCGGCTACGTCGCACCTGTCGAGGAGGAGGCCGCTCCCGCCGAGGAGGCCGCTCCCGCCGAGGAGGCCGCTCCCGCCGAGGAGGCCGCTCCCGCTGAGGAGGCCGCCATCGAGCCCGACGCTGACGGCAGGTACACCGCCACCGGCTCCTTTGACGGCATTGACGGCCCCGTGGTCACCCAGGTCACGGCGGACGCCGAGCGTATCTATGACGTGCAGATCCTCGAGCAGAACGAGACCGTGGGCATCGGCTCTGTCGCGGTCGAGAAGCTGCCTGCCGCCATCGTCGCGGCAAACTCCCTGCTGGTGGACGACATCTCCGGCGCCACCGTCACCAGCACCGCCATCAAGAACGGCGTCCGCGAAGCGCTGGAGAAATGCGGCATCGACCCCGCGGCCTTCGAGGTGGAGCCTGCTGCGGCTGAGGAAGAGACTGCGGCCCCGGTGGAAGACACGCTTGCCGAGGCTGCCGAGGAGCCTGCGGAACCCACCGAGCAGGTTTACGAGGCCGACGTGGTCGTCATCGGCGCGGGCGGCGCGGGCATGAGCGCTGCCATCACCGCCTCCGACGCGGGAATGAAGGTCATCGTCGTGGAGTCCCAGCCCATGGTGGGCGGCAACTCCGTGCGCTCCACCGGCGGCATGAACGCCGGCCCCACCGTGTGGCGCGAGATGAACGAGTTCGGCGAGAGCGCCGGCGTGGAGAGCACGCTTGCCAAGGTCGCCAAGTACCCCGACAACGCCCGCATCCAGGAGCTCGGCCAGATCGTTTCCGAGCAGTGGGCGGCGTACCAGGCCGATCCCGAGGGCTACTTTGACTCCGTGGAGCTCTTCCAGCTCGATACCCTCATCGGCGGCGGCGGGCTGAATAACCCCAGCCTCGTCGAAACCCTTGCCGCGCGCAGCAGCGACGCCATTGACTGGCTCGACTCCCTGAACCCCGAAGTGATCCTGCACAATGTGGCGCAGTTCGGCGGCGCCTCCGTCAAGCGCATCCACCGCCCGGTGGACGCGGAGGGCAAGGTGCTCTCCGTCGGCGCGTACGTCGTGCCTCTGCTGCAGCAGAACCTTGAAAACCGCGGCGTGGACATCCTGCTGGAGACCACCGCCAAGCGCATCGTGCGTGACAGCATTGGCGTCGTGCGCGGCATCGTCTGCGAGGACGCGAGCGGCAACACCGTGAGCATCAACGCCCCCGCCGTCATCATC
>CACZXQ010000053.1 GCA_902785115.1 Oscillospiraceae bacterium
GTGGTCTCCAACGCCTACGTCAAAAGCCCCACCGCCTCGATGCACAAGGGCTTTTCGGCGGGAAGCTATAAGGATCTGACCCGTGTGGCCTGGCTCAACGCGCCGATGTGGGCGGAGCTTTTCATGGAGAACAAGGATTTTCTGCTCGAGGAGCTGAATGTTCTGATCGAGAATCTCACTGCTTACAAGACCGCGATGGAAAACGACGATCAGGATACCCTGACGTGCCTGCTCGACGAGGGAAAACGCCGCAAGGAAGAGGTGGACGGACGATGAAAACGGTGAGCGTCCACGCCTCGCGCGACTATGCGGTGAGGATCGAAACCGGGCTTCTCGACCACGCGGGCGAGGAGATCAGAAAACTCAGCAGGGCGGAAACCGCCGTGATCGTTTCCGGTGATATCGTCTGGCCTCTCTACGGCGAGCGGGTAAAGGCAAGCCTGGAGAACGCCGGGTTTCGTGTTCTGCATTACATCCTTCCCCACGGGGAGCGGCACAAGACGCTGGAGACCTATACAGGGCTTGTGAATTTCCTCTGTGACCACCGCCTGACGAGAAGCGACGTGCTGATCGCCCTCGGCGGCGGCGTCACCGGGGACATGACGGGCTTTGCCGCCGCTACCTATCAGCGCGGCTGCGGCTTTGTGCAGATACCGACAACGCTGCTGGCGATGGTGGACTCCTCCGTCGGCGGCAAGACGGCGGTGGACCTGCCCGGCGGAAAGAACCAGGTGGGTGCTTTCTATCAGCCTTTGCTCGTGCTCTGCGATCCCGAGACCCTGCAAACGCTCCCGGACGAGGAATTTCGCTGCGGCTGTGCGGAGGTCATCAAATACGGCATGCTGGGTGACGCCGCATTTTTCAATTCGCTGCGCAGAACCCATGTCCGCGATCAACTGGAAGCGGTCATTGAGCACTGCGTGACGATGAAGCGCGATATTGTACATGAGGATGAGTTTGATACCGGGCTTCGCCGCCTCCTGAATCTCGGGCACAGCTTCGGTCACGCAGTGGAGAAGTGCAGCGGCTTTTCGATCCTGCACGGACAGGCCGTCGCCATCGGCATGGCGATGATGACCCGTGCCGCCGTGGAAGAGGGCTATTGTGACGCCGAAGCGCTGGAAAAGCTTCTGGATATCCTGAGCGCTTATCGTCTTCCGACCGCCTGCGATTACAGCGCGGAAGAGTTGGCGAAGGCCATGCTGAGCGATAAGAAAATGACCGGCAGCACCATGCACCTCGTGGTGCCGGAGACGGTCGGGAAATGCCGGGTACACTCTGTCGCGGCCTTTGAGCTGATCGACTGGCTCAGAGCGGGAGGAGCTGTATGAACCGTGTGATAAAGCCCGGTGAGCGCTGCGGCTGCGTGCGCATCCCTGCCTCCAAGTCCCAGGCACACAGACTGCTGATCTGCGCCGCTTTGGGGGAAAAGTCCTGCGAGATCCGCTGTGACGGTGTTTCCGCCGACATTGCCGCGACCATCGCCTGCTTAAACGCCCTCGGCGCGGGCATCACGATTGCGGAGGATCGCATTTTGGTTCAGCCGATCCGCGAAATCCCCCGGGGACTGTGCGTTCTTCCCTGCGGAGAGAGCGGTTCCACCCTGCGCTTTCTGCTGCCCGTGGTGGGTGCCCTCGGCGCTAAGGCGGTGTTTCACATGGAGAGGAGACTGCCAAAGCGTCCCCTCGCGCCGTTGGACACGGAGCTTCGCACCCACGGCATGGGCATTCGACAGGAAGGGGAGCGCCTCTGCTGTGATGGTGAGCTCAGACCGGGCGCGTACCGCCTGCCCGGCAATGTCTCCTCCCAATACATTTCCGGCCTTCTGCTTGCGCTGCCGCGGCTTCCTGGAGACAGCAGTCTGATTGTCACCGGCGCGGTGGAATCCGCCGCCTACATCACGATGACCGAGGACGCGCTGCGCCTGTCCGGAATCGGATTTACCAAAAACGGCTGGGAATACCGCATTCCCGGCGATCAACAGCCCAGGCTTCCCGATACGCTCACGGTGGAAAGCGACTGGTCGAACGCCGCGTTCTTCCTCTCGGTCGGCGCCCTGTCTGCGCGCGGGATAAAGGTCATGGGCTTAAACCCTGCGTCGTCCCAGGGCGACCGGGCAGTGCTGGACATTCTTCGTTCTTTCGGGGCGGAGATCGCGGAAGAAAACGGAGACATTCTGATCCGCGCCGGAGCGCTGCATGGCCAAACCATTGACGCCGCACCGATCCCCGATCTGATCCCGGTACTGTCGGTCGTTGCCGCCGGGGCGGAGGGGGAGACACGAATCGTGAACGCGTCGCGGCTGCGCCTCAAGGAATCCGATCGCCTCAAGAGCAGCACCGCCATGCTGCAAGCCCTCGGCGCGGAGGCGGAGGAGCTGGCGGACGGTCTCATCATCCGCGGCAAAGCAAAGCTTGCGGGCGGCACGGTGGATGCCTGCGGCGATCACCGCATCGCCATGTCCGCCGCCGTGGCCTCCTGCCTCTGCGAAGGGAAAGTCACGGTCTGCGGCAGCGAGTGCGTGAAAAAATCCTATCCCCGCTTCTGGGCTGATTGGGAGGCATTATTCTATGAGCAGCAGCATTGGTGAAAACTTACGACTGACCATTTTCGGGCAGTCGCATTCGCCCGCCGTCGGCATGACGCTCGAGGGCGTCCCGGCGGGGGAGAACCTTGATTTTGACGTGCTCGCGGCCTTTCTGCGCCGCCGCGCACCGGGTCAGAACGCCTGGAGCACCGCACGAAAGGAAGCGGACGCGCCGGAGTTTCTTTCCGGTCTGCTTGGAAATACCACCTGCGGCACGCCCTTGACCGCGATCATCCGCAATACCGACACGCGCTCGAAGGACTATTCCGCCTTGAAGATCACGCCGCGCCCCGGTCACGCGGACTTTACCGCCGAAGTCAAGTACCACGGCTTTCAGGATTTTGCGGGCGGCGGGCACTTTTCGGGCAGGCTCACCGCACCGCTCTGCATCGCGGGCGGGATCTGCCTGCAAATCCTCAAGCGCGAAGGGATCACGGTCATTTCCCGCATCGCCGCCATCGGCGACATACAAGACGAGGGGGAACTGCTCTCCTCCACGGCGGGGAAGAATTTCCCCACGGTGAGCGATGTGCAGGGTGAAAAAATGCGGGCACTGATCGCTGAGGCCAGAGCTGAGGAAGATTCTGTCGGCGGCGTGGTGGAGTGCGCGGTGCTGGGCCTGCCGGCGGGCTTGGGCGACCCGATGTTTGACGGCATGGAAAACCGCATTGCCGCGATCGTCTTCGGTATCCCCGCCGTGAAGGGGCTGGAGTTTGGCGCGGGCTTTGCTTCCGCCACCCTGCGCGGAAGCGAGAACAACGACGCTTTTGCCCTCAGAGACGGAAAAATCGTCACGGAGACGAACCGCTGCGGCGGCATTCTCGGCGGCATCACAAACGGTATGCCGCTTGTGTTCCGCGCGGCCTTCAAGCCCACGCCGTCCATCGCCCAAAGCCAGAGGACGGTGAACCTCCAAACGATGGAAGAAGAAAACTTAAACATCGTCGGCCGCCACGACCCCTGCATCGTCCCGCGGGCGGTGCCGGTGGTGGAGAGTGCGGCGGCGATCGCTGTATATGATGCGCTGCTTGGGCGCAGAAAGGAAGAGAGATAAATGGAGCTGCAGGACTATCGCAAAGCGCTCGACGGCATTGACGGGGAGCTTTTGCGCCTCTTTACCGAGCGCATGGAGATCGCCGCGAAGATCGGCGCGTACAAGAAAGAGCATCATCTCCCGGTCTATGACCCCGCGAGAGAGCGCGAGATCCTGCTCAAAATCGCGGAGAAAAGCCCCGAGGGCATGGGCGATTACGCCGTTGCGCTCTATTCGCTGATTTTCGAGGTGAGCCGCGCAAGCCAGAACCGCCTTATGGGGGAGACGTCCGCGCTCACGCGGCAGATCGAGAGTGCTGTCCGGGATACGCCCGCGCTCTTTCCACAGAGCGCCATGGTCGCCTGTCAGGGCGTCGAGGGCGCTTACGCCCAGCTTGCCTGCGACAAGCTCTTCAAGCTCCCGAATATCTTCTACTTCAAAAACTTTGAGGCGGTGTTCTCCGCCGTGGATTCCGGGCTCTGCCAATACGGCGTGGTACCGGTGGAAAACAGCTCCGCAGGCTCTGTGAACGCCGTTTACGATCTGATGATGAAGCACAACTTCCGCATCGTGCGCAGTGTGCGCCTCAAGGTCGATCACAATTTGCTCGTAAAGCCCGGCACGAAGCTTGCCGACATCCGCGAAATCTACTCCCATGAGCAGGCCATCAGCCAGTGCGCGCGCTTTTTGCAGGGCCTTACGGGCGTGAAGATCATCCCCTGCGAGAATACCGCCGTCGCGGCAAAGATGGCGTCCGCATCCGACGGCAGTGTGGCGGCGCTCTCCTCCCGTGCATGCATGAAGCTCTATGGACTGGAGTGCCTCGCCTCCTCGGTGCAGGATCGCGGCAACAACAGCACCCGCTTTATCTGTATTTCCAAGGATCTGGAAATCTACCCCGGCGCAAACCGAACGAGCCTGATGATGATCCTGCCCCACACGCCGGGCAGCCTCTACAAGGTGCTCTCGCGCTTCTACGCGCTGGGACTCAATCTCAACAAGCTCGAAAGCCGCCCGCTGCCCGAGCGGAACTTTGAGTTCATGTTCTACTTTGATCTCGACACGCCGGTTTACTCTCCCGGGCTTTTGCAGCTCATGGGGGAGATGGACACGATCTGCGAGGAGTTTAGCTACCTCGGCAGCTACAGTGAGGTGATTTGAATGCAGTGCGGCCTTTTAGGGGAGAAGCTGGGGCACAGCTATTCGCCCGCCATCCATGGGATGCTGGCGGACTATGCCTACAAGCTCTATGAGAAAGCGCCCGATGAGGTGGAGGATTTCATCCGAAACGGCGCCTGGGACGGCCTGAACGTCACGATCCCGTACAAGAAAATCGTTCTGCCGCTCTGTGACGAGCTGTCGCCGCTTGCACGAGAGATCGGTAGCGTCAACACCCTCGTTCGCCGCGCGGACGGGACGATTTACGGCGAGAACACCGACGCTTACGGCTTTGAGAAGATGATCGCCCACTGCGGGATGGACGTGTGCGGCAAGAAGGCGCTGGTGCTCGGAAGCGGCGGCGCGTCGGTCATGGCGGTCGCGGTGCTCAGATCGCTTGGCGCCGGGAATGTGACCGTGATCTCCCGGCATGGCGAGGACAATTACGAAAACCTCTCCCGCCACGCAGACGCGCAGCTCATTGTGAACACCACGCCCGTGGGGATGTACCCGAAAAACGGCGAGGCAGCGGTGAACCTGACCGCCTTCCCCGCCTGCGAGGGTGTGCTGGACGTGGTGTATAACCCCGCGAGAACGGCGCTTTTATTACAGGCTGAGCGCCTTCACATCGCCCACGCGGGCGGGCTCTATATGCTGGTCGGGCAGGCCAAGCGCGCAAGCGAGCTCTTCACCGGGGCAAGCATCCCGGATTCCGAAATCGACCGCATTGAGCATACCTTGTCGAGTTCCATGCAGAACATCGTCCTCGTCGGGATGCCGGGCTGCGGCAAGTCCACGGTGGGGTCGCTGCTCGCCGAAAAGCTGAAGCGCCCGCTGCTGGAAGCGGACGCGGAGATCGAAAAGGCGGCGAGCCGCACGATCCCGGAAATCTTTGCAGGCTCTGGAGAAGCGGGCTTTCGCGAGATCGAGACCGCCGTTTTGCGCGAGCTGGGCAAGCGCTCCGGCGCCGTGATCTCCACGGGCGGCGGCTGCGTGACGCGGGAGGAAAACTATGCGCTGCTGCACCAGAACGGCCTGATCGTATGGCTCACGCGGGACATTGACAGGCTTCCCAAGGAGGGAAGACCCCTGTCGCTTACAAGCGATCTGCGCGTGATGTATGAAAAACGCCGCCCCCTGTACGAGCGCTTTGCCGATCTTGTGATCGAAAACAACGGCGCGCTTGTGGAGACGGCGGAGAAGATTCTGGAGGTGCTGGCATGAAATTTCTGGTCATCAACGGCCCAAACCTGAACCTGCTCGGTCTACGGGAGCCTCATATTTACGGCAAACAGGATTTCGCCGCGCTGCAGGGCTTCATCCTGGAAGCCGCTCAGGAAGCCGGGGTGGAGGTGGAGCTGTTCCAGCACAACCACGAGGGCGCGATCGTGGATAAGATCCAGGCAGCCTACAGCGTGTTTGACGGGATCGTCATCAACCCTGCGGCTTACACGCACACGAGCGTTGCGATCCTCGACGCGCTCAAGGCCGTGGCGCTCCCGGCGGTGGAGGTGCATCTCTCCGACGTGTCAAAGCGCGAGAGCTTTCGGCAAATCTCCTACGCGGGCATGGCCTGCGTCAAGACCTATATGGGTCTCGGCTTTGAGGGCTACCGCCAGGCGATTTTCTTCCTGCGCGACTACATAGAAGGAGCGAAGGCATGATCGCGGTATTTGTGAACATGGCAACGGTGCTGGTGGGAAGCCTGCTCGGCATCCTGCTGAAAAACCGCTTGAAGCAGAGTCTGCAGGAGGCGCTGATGAAGGCGCTTGCGCTCTGCACGGCGCTCATTGGTATTCAAAGCGCCGTCGGCACGGCGGACGTGCTGTGCGTGATCGTCTGCATGGTGATCGGCACTGGGCTGGGGGAAGCGCTGCGCATTGACGACGGCATTGAACACGCGGGGGACTGGATCAAGGGGAAGCTCTTCAAAAACGGCGGCGGCGAGAGCCGCTTTACCGAGGGCTTTGTCTCGGCCTGCATCCTCTTCTGCATCGGCTCCATGACCATTGTGGGCTCGCTTGAGGCGGGCATCCGACACGATTACAGCATCATCTACGCCAAAAGCACGCTGGACTTTGTCTCCTCCATGGCCTTCGGCGCGGCGATGGGCATCGGCGTGACCGGCTCGGTGCTGTTCATTCTGCTGTTTCAGGGCGGGCTGACCCTGCTCTCGGGTTTGCTTGCTCCGGTGCTCAGCGCCGCGGCCGTCACAGAGATGTCCGCCGTCGGCGGCGTGATCCTGATTGGCATGGCCATCAACATGCTGGGGCTTGGGAAGGAGCGCATCCGAGTCGCCAATATGCTCCCGGCGATCTTTCTGCCGATCGCCTATCTTCCACTGGCGGAAGCGCTGAGCAAACTGATAAAATAATACGGTTTTCTGAGTGGAAATACGCAAAAATACAGGAAAAGAAACGAAAGATATAAAAAATGCTTGAAACATAACAGATGCGGGAGTATAATAATTTTGTTATGCATTCGGCTTTGTTTTAGAAAGCAGCAAGACTTTCCCGGGAGGTGTCCATGGAAACCAAGTTCGCCAAAAGCGCCTACAAGCATTTTCTCTTTTGGGGTGTGTGCACCTCGCTTGCCATCACTGTGTGTACCATCGTGGATGCGCTTCTGGTCGGCAACCTTGTTGGCAGCAACGGCCTTGCGGTCACAAACCTCTCGACGCCGGTGTTTCTCACCTATGCGCTCTTCGGCGTCACCGTCGGCGTCGGCGCAAATGTGTGCATCGGCAAGCACCTCGGCGCATCGGAGCTTGAAGAAGCGAACCGCGTTTTCCAGTCGCAGCTCACGACGGGGCTTGCCATCGGCCTGTTTTGCTGGGTCACGCTTCTCTTCCGGGGACCTTTCTTTTCTGTCCTCGGTGTGACCGAGACGCTTCGCCCGCTCGCGGAGCGCTATCTCACGGTTGTCCTTGCTGCGGCGCCCATCTTTGTCATGTACCATATCCTCTCGGCGTCTGTCCGCACCGACAGCGACCCGGCGCTCGCGTCCCTCGCCTCCGGCGTCGTAATCGTGACGAATCTCGGGCTTGATTTGTTCTTTATGCTTGTTCTGCGCTGGGGCATCTTCGGCGCTTCCGCCTCCCTCTGCGTGGCGGAGACGCTTGGCGTTGCCGTACTGCTCAGTCATTTTTTCAAAAAGCGCGCGCTATTAAAGCTGCGGCTTCGTCTTCCCGCCTGGGAGGATGTGAAGAACTTTGTCGTAAACGGCTTCGGCATGGGCTCTGCCTTCTTCTTCCAGGGCGTCGTCATGCTCGCCTTCAACACGATGCTCATCCGTACAGGCGGCGCACAGGCCGAGCTGAATGTGGCCGTTTACGGTGTGCTCTACTCGATCAGCATGGTGCCCTTTGCACTGTTTGACGGCGCATCCAACGCCCTTGCCACCATCATCTCTTTCTTCCTCGGCGAGTCCGACGCGCAGAGCATCCGCACGGTCTACCGCCAGGCGCTGCGCTTTGCTGTCATCAGCAGCGCTGTGATCATCGCCATCTGCCAGCTCTTTGCCGGCTCGCTCGCGGCGCTGTTCGGCCTGCCGCCCGAGGTCTCCGAGGGGATGGCGGCGCTTGCGATCCGCGTTTTCTCGCTCAGCATCCTGCTCTCCGGCGTCAATACGGTTATCACGGCCTACTGGCAGGCCATTGGCCGCGCCGGCCTTGCGAGCTTTATTTCCTTGCTGCGAAACTTCGCCGTCATGCTCCTTTTCGGCTTTTATCCCATCTCCCATTATCAGATCCTCGGCGTGAGTGTGACCTACGGGGCGACGGAGCTTCTTTGCACAGTGCTGCTGCTTGTGCTGCTATCTTTGCCGCGCTCCCGCGGCTACCTTGACGAAATCTGCGCGATCACCGGGCGCGTGTTCGAGAGCCAGTACACCATCTCAACCGAGAGCCATGAGCAGATCTCCGGCGATCTTGAACGCATCTGTGAAGAGTGGGGACTTGCCATGGGCAAGACCTTCTTCATCCAGTTTATCTGCGAGGAGCTTCTGCTCAACATCATCAAATTCGGTCTCAAGGACGGTCAGAGCGACCGTTATATCGCCATCAAGCTCATGGAACGCGAGGGCGAAGATGTTCTGCGCATCCGTGACAACGTGAGGGAGTTCAACCCCTTCGAGGTCGACGGCGACGAGATCGACAACGGCGTACTTACCCTTATCAAGAAAAAGACCAAACAGTATGATTATCAGCGCAAAATGATTTTCAACTATCTATATATGGTACTTTAGGAGGACTGTCTTGCAGGTCACCAGTGTCTTTCAATCCCAGGCGGAGGCGGATCGCCTTGCTGTGCAGAGCCTTTTGCTCTCCGACATGGAAACGCCGTTTCTGCGCTCGTTTTTTCAAAATCAAAAAAACCTTTGCGTGCTGGATATCGGCTGCCACAGCGGGGAAAAGAGCGTGGCGCGCTTTGGTGATCCCACTGTTTCGCATGTGCTCGGTCTGGAGCTGGAACCTGAGGTCGCCCGACTTGCCGAGGCACGTTTTGGCGATCAGCGCTTTCACTTCTGTGACTGCGATGTGGAGCGTGAGGACTTTGAGCCCTGGCTGCGTGGGCAGATGCAGGCGCTTGGCATCCGCTCGTTTGACCTTATAAACCTCTCGTTCGTGCTGCTCTTCCTGTGTGAGCCGGAAACGCTTCTCAAGCGCCTGCTGCCATTCTTGTCGCCGGAAGGGAAGATCCTGATCACCGAAACGGATGACAGCACGGCTTTTTTAGAGCCGGACGGTGAGCGGCTGCGGGACTTCCTCGCGCGGCTCCGTGAAGACCCCTATGCCGGTACGCGAAGCGTAGGCAAAAGGCTGCCGGAAATGCTCAGGCGCTGCGGATACCGGGCTGAGCTTCTGTGCTCGGCTCTGCGCGCCGAAGCATGGGAGACGGAACGGAAGAAGCAGCTGATCGCGATGTTCTTCTCCTATTTCCCGGAGGACGCCGCTCTGCTGTGCGCGCATTTTCCCGAAGAGGAACGCTATCGGGAATGGCTCTCCTGGACGCGGACGGAGTACCCGCTTCTCCTCGAGCAGATCCTTTCACCGGCATCGACCCTTTCCATGGGGATGGCGGTATATGTGTGCAGCAGACAGAAAGTATAAAAAATCAGAAAGGTTGTGTCGTTATGAAATGGAAGCTGCTTCCGAAATTCGTCGCTTCGCTTGTGGTGCTGGCGCTGATCCTGACCGTTGCGATCTCGCTGTTCAGCTATAACACCTCAAAAGATTACCTGGAGGATATGTATGCCCAGCGCGTAACGGTGAACTGCCAGGCGATCGCAACGATGCTTCCGCTGAACGATGTGCGCGAGATTCTTGCACCGGGCGGGGAAAGCTCCGAAGCTTACGCCAGAACATATGAACTGTTTAACCAGCTCAAAAAAGACGGCAACGTCACCTTCCTCTCTCTGGTCGTCCCCGATGAGGACAGCGTCACCTTCTACATCGACGCGCTGGTGCCCGAAATGGGAGATGATCCCGCAAATCAGCTTCCCTACGGCAGCGATATCCTCTATGTTGACGCCGCCGCCGATGAGGCTGATCTGAAAAACTACGAGCTCATCTGGGACTGCTATGCCAGAAACGAGGGCGTGGGCGAGCCGGTCATCACCGACAACGACTACGGCTACAACTACACCGGCGTCTACCCCGTGCTGGATGAAAACGGCGAGGCCATTGCCGAGGTACAGTATATCCTTGATATGACGCAGGTGCGTTCTTACCTGAACCATGTCCTGCTCAACATGCTGCTCATTTCCTTTGGCATCGTCTTTCTCGCGATGGGCGGCTATGTCGCTTTCGTACAGCGCACCGTCATCAACCCCGTCGGAAAGCTTGCAGGCTTTACCGAGAATATCACAAAATCCGGCGTCTTTGAAAACCAGCATATCGACATTCAAACTGGCGATGAAATCGAATCGCTCGGCAACTCCTTCAACTACATGCTTGCGGAGCTGGGCGACTACATCGTAAACCTTGCCCGCGTCACCTCCGAGAAGGAGCGCATCGGCGCGGAGCTGAACATCGCCACGCAGATCCAGGCTGATATGCTGCCCCGTATCTTCCCGGCCTTCCCCGACCGCAACGAGTTTGATATTTACGCCAGCATGAACCCCGCCAAGGAGGTCGGCGGCGACTTCTACGACTTCTTCCTCATAGATCAGGACCACCTC
>CACZXQ010000054.1 GCA_902785115.1 Oscillospiraceae bacterium
CGGCTCCGCTTCGCTACGCCGGGGCAAAGTTCGGTTTGACCAAGTTTGCCGCCTGTGAGCGTCCCTTTTCGGCGCTTTTTGTCCCGCCTCACTTGCTGGACGCCAGCCCAGCGGCGTTCGTTGGGCGCAAAAATCGTTCGAAAATTGCCAGCTCACAGGTGCTTGGGCAGTTTCCGCGGAGCAGATTTGGGCTGAGGCGAGGCGCAGACCGCAGGGAATACTCCTGTATTTTCAAGGGCTGGAACGAAGCATCAGCCCAAATCTGCCCGCGAAAACCGGCAGGGGTTCGAATCCACCAAGCCTACGAAGCCTCCACCGGGAGTGTAAACTCCGCGGCGAAGTGACCGTTTTCCCGACGGGTCTCGAAGCGGCCGTGCATGGCCTGCATGATCTTCTCGCAGGTGCGAAGGCCGATCTTCGTACTCTCCACCCGGCGGCCGTTCTCGTCGATGGCGTTCGAGACGCAGACCGAGAGCTCCCCGTCCTTCAGCTCCGAGAGGATCAGGATCGGCGCTGCCCGATCGGCGTACTTTTTCGCGTTGGACACCAGATTGTCCAGCACCCGCTTGAGATAGAGCGGGTCGGTCACGAGGCTGCCCTCGCCGGTAAAGTCGATGCGCTGCACCCTAAAGCCCGCGTCTGTGAGATCAAACTCCGCCTCGCCCAGCATCTGCTCCAAAAGCAGCCGCGCGTCGAAGCGATCCGCGTCCATCTGCAGTTCGCTGCGTCCGAAGACCAGGAAGTACTTAAACAGCTCGTCGGTCAGATCCTTGAGCTCCACGGCCTTGTCGTAGGCGGAGGCGGCAAACTGTTTCCGGCTCTCGGCGTCGCCGCTGCCTTCGTTTAACAGCTCCAGATAGCCGAGCAGGCTCGTCATGGGCGTGCGGATATCGTGGGAGATGGCGGTGATGAGCTCGGAGTTTGCCTCCCAGGCACGGCGCTCGCCGGACATGCGCTCAATGACGGCGTTTCGCATGGCGTCCATCTCAAAGGCAAGCTGGCTCACCTCGTCCTCGCCCGCTTTGGTGATGGGCGCCTCCAGATCGCCTGCGCCGATGGTGCCCGCCTCCCTGGACAGGCGCACGATGCGGCTCGTGAGACGGCGGATGTACAACAGCATCACCGCCGCAAAGGCAAGCGAACCCAAAAGCAGCGCGATGATGCGGTTTAAGTTGTCCTCCCGGATTTCGGTCGTGTCGTCGATGCGGATGTAATACTGCGCGTCGGCAAACTGCATGGGATAGAGCTTGCCGTAGAGCGCGGAATACTGCGGTCGGATGCGGCTGCCCTGGGAGGCGCTGCGGGGATCGAGCCCCAGATCCTCGGCGGAATAGACGCTCACGGTCACATAGTCCCGCCGGGAATTGAAGCGGGCGACAGAGGCGGTGTCCCGCCCGCTGACCTCGTTTGCGCTGACAAAGCCCGCAAAATCCGCGTAGAACTCCGCCTGACGGGAAGCCACCGCGTCGGCGCTCAGATAGAGCCGGTTCATGGCAAAGGTGGCGGCGCCGTAGGCAAGCGCGTAGACCGCAAGCGCGCACGCGAGGCTTAGCAGCAGCATATACAGCATCTTCGCGTCCAGCGTTCGGGGGAGACGGAATCGCTTAGTCAATCTGATAACCCCTTCCCCAAACCGTGCGGAGGATCCTGGGCTTGGACGGGTTTTCCTCGATCTTGCGGCGCACGTTCAGCACATGCACCATGACGGTGTTGCCCGAGCCGGAGAGAAATTTCTCCCCCCAGACGGCCTCGTAAAGCTCCGCCGCCGTGACCACCTGTCCCCGGTTTTTGACCAGATACTCCAAAATGGCGTACTCCGTATCCGTCAGCGTGATGGGTTTGCCGTTTGCCTTCACGCTCCGCCCCGCGAGGTCCAGCTCCAGCCCCTCAATGGTAAGCGTGGAAGCGGGCTTGCCGCGATACTGCTGGTAGCGGCGCAGCAGGGAGGAAATTTTCGCCAGCAGCTCCGCCTGGGAGAAGGGCTTGGAGAGAAAATCGTCCCCGCCGCTCTGATAGGCGGCGACACGATCCCGCTCGGCGGATTTGGCGGTGAGGAAAAGCACCGGGGCATTGGAGTATTCCCGCAGCTTTTCGCAGGTCTGCAGCCCGTCCATGCCGGGCATCATCACGTCGAGCACCACAAGATCGGTGTCCGGGTTGGCTTTGATATAGCGCACGGCTTCCGCCCCGTCGGCGGCCTCCGCGACAAAATAGGAATCTTTTAACAGAAGCGAGAGAACGTTGCGAATGTCCGGATCGTCATCCACGATCAGAATGCGGGATAGCGCAGCCATAGCATCTGCCTCCATAGCATATTTTTTCTGCCGCAATTGTATCACGTTTTTGAAGCAAAACAAACAGGCAAAAAAAGATTTAAGGAATCTTAAGATACAGGGGGCAAAGGCTGTGTTATAATGCGGACACAGGAGAGAGTGAATAGTGATTAGTGAATAGTGAACAGTTAAAGTGTCGCTATGCGACGTATTTGAATTTGTCCCCGAAGGGGACTCCATTGCTGATCACTGGCCACTGACCACTGGCCACTGGCCACTATAATCAGGAGGTAACTATGAAGAAGAACATCCACTCCCTGCTCTGCCTGCTGCTGGTGCTGGCGATGGCGATGAGCCTGGCCGCCTGCGGCAGTCCCGAGAGCGGGAATACAGAAACGCCGGAAGAGCCCGCGGTCTCTGGCGAAATGGTCTATACTGCGAGCTTTACGCCCATCAATATGCCCGAGGACATGAACCTCACGCCCTTCGCCTACACCGAGAGCGGCTTCTACGCCACAAGCTACGGCAAGATCGGCGAGCGGGAGCCGTACGAGGACGAGGTCATTGAGTACGAAGGGCAGCTTGATCTCTACGGCCCCTCGCTCTATTTCGTCACGAGCGACGGCGAGATCAACAAGCTTGAGGGCTTTACCCCGCTCAAGGGTGAGGAGGACACCGAAAACCGCGTAAACTACAACTCCGGCAGCGAGCTTGTCGGCGTGACGCTCGACGCGGAGGGAAAGCTTCTCACGCTCGAGCAGGTCTACGTCAACTGGTTTGACGGCGACAAGAGCGAGATGGAGCGCGAGGACAGCTGGGACAAGTGGCGCTCGGAGCGCAGCTATTTTGTCCGCCGCCTCGATACGGACGGCTCAGAGCTGCAGAGCAACCCCGTGGACTATGAGTTCGGCGAGGACACCTATTTTTACACCCGCAGCCTTTATCTCGACGATCAGGGAAATCTTCTTGTCACGGCCGACACCGCGCTTTTCGGCATCACGCCGGAGGGACAGGTCGCCTATCAGATCGAGGCCGATGAGTATATCAACAGCATCGTGCGCCTCAAGGACGGACGTCTCAGCGTGACGACCTGGGGCAACAACGGGATGGCGCTGCGCCTGCTTGACAGCGCAAACGGCGGCTTCGGCGAGAAGCTCACGCTTCCCGGTAACGCCTACGATCTCATGCCCGGCGGCGGGGACTATGATCTCTGCTACCGCAACGGCTCCAACCTCTACGGCATCAAGCTGGAGAGCGGCGAGAACGAGAAGATCCTCAACTGGATCAACTGCGACATCAACGGCGACTACATGAACGGCCTCAACATCGCCCCCGACGGCACCATCACCGGCGTGATGATGCGAAACTACCGGCGCGGCGAGAACACGAAGCGCGACACCGAGTTTGTCACGCTCTCTCTCGTCCCGGTGGAGAGCCTGCCGAAGAAGGATACGATCTCCCTTGCGGTCATGTACCTGCCCTACGATCTGAGCGACAAGATCATCGAGTTTAACCGCAAGAGCGATTCTGTTCGCATCGAGCTGCAGGACTACTCCGAGTATAACACAGAGGACGACTATACCGCGGGCCTCACGAAGTTCACTACCGAGATCCTCTCCGGCAAGATGCCGGACATCCTCTCCCTGACCGGTCTGCCCTTCAGCCAGCTTGCGGCGAAGGGACTGCTGGAAGACCTCTACCCCTATCTCGACGCGGACAAGGATTTGAGCCGGGACGATTTCTTCCCCACCGTGCTCGAGGGCATGAGCTATCACGGCGGGCTCTACCGTATTTGCCCGAGCTTCTCTGTGCAGGGACTCAGCGGCGCAAGCTCCGTGGTGGGCGATACGCCGGGCTGGAACTATGACGAGTTCAAGGCCGCGCTTGCCTCCATGCCCGAGGGCTGCACCCCGCTGGATCAGTACACCACCCGCGACCAGGTGCTCAGCAGCCTGCTGATGCTCGACATGGACGACTTCGTGGACTGGAGCACCGGCAAATGCAGCTTTGACAGCCAGGAGTTTGTCGATCTGCTGGAGTTTGCCAACTCCTTCCAGGCGGACTTTGACTGGGACAACTACGAGTGGAGCGAGGACGAGAGCAGCATCAACCGCATCGCCCAGGGACGCCAGATGCTCATGCAGACGGGCGTGTACAGCTTTGACGACATCCTTTACAACGATATATACTTCGGCGGCAGCAGCACCTATATCGGCTGGCCGACAAACAACGGCGTCGGCAACATGCTCATGCTCTCCGACGGCGCCTTCGCCATGAGCGCAAGCTGCAAAAACAAGGACGCGGGCTGGGAGTTTATCCGCAGCATACTCAGCGAGGAGTATCAGCAGAGCCAGTACGGCCTGCCCGTCATCCGCAAGGTCTTTGACGAAAAGCTCAAGGAGGCCATGACCGCCGAGTATCAGAAGGACGAGGACGGCAACTACCTGCTCGACGAAAACGGCGAGAGGATCCAGATCTCCCGCGGCGGCGTGGGCTTTGGCGACGGCACGGTGTATGAGATCTACGCGCTGAGCCAGGAGCAGGCCGACAAGCTGCTGGACGTCATCAACACGACCACCAAGGTCGCTGAGAGCAACGACAGCATCTCCTCCATCGTCACCGAGCAGGCGCAGGCCTACTTCGCCGGGCAGAAGAGCCCCGAAGAGGTCGCCCGCCTGGTGCAGAGCAAGGCGAACATCTACGTCAACGAACAGCGGTGATCCATAGGACAGGATCCAATACACCCCGGGCATCCGTATCGCGGAATTGCCCGGGGCATTTCTGCGATTCGTATAAGAAGGCTATATTTGCATTTTGCACAGTGTTGTGTTACCATAGAGACAACACTTTCTGAGAAAGGAAAAAACGATGCTTGTACCTGTACTGTTGTTCCTTGTGGGCTTTATTCTTCTCATCAAGGGCGGTGACTGGTTTGTAGACGGCTCTGTGGGCATTGCCCGCCGCTTTCATCTGCCGGAGCTTTTGATCGGCGCCACCATCGTCTCCATCGGCACGACGCTGCCGGAGGTGATGGTCTCCAGCCAGGCCGCCATGCAGGGCAACGCCGGCATCAGCTACGGCAACGCCATCGGCTCCATCATCTGCAACACGAGCCTCATCGCGGCCATCACCATTACCGTAAGCCCCGGAAAGGTGCAGCCCAAGTCCTTTTCGCTTCCTACGGCTTTCTTCTTTCTTGCCGCCGTGTCCTATGCCCTGGTCTCCTGGACGGCGGGACGCTTTGAGCGCTGGATGGGCATTGCGTATCTCCTGGTGTTCGTGGTATACATGATCGTCTCCAGCCTGCGGATGAAAAAGAACCCGGAGCTTGCCGAGGAGGAAGAGGAGACGGAAGAAGCCGGGAAAGAGCGCAGCTTTGCCATGGAGCTTCTGCTGCTGGTGATCGGCGCTGCCGCCATCGCGGTGGGCGCGCGCTGTCTGGTGGAGAACGGTACACTGAGCGCAGCGGCGCTGGGGGTTCCCGACTCCGTGATCGGGCTGACCATGGTGGCGCTGGGCACCAGCCTGCCCGAGCTCATTACCGCCATCACCAGCCTTGTCAAAGGTCACGGCTCGCTGTCCCTCGGCAACATCATCGGCGCAAACCTCTTCAACATCGTGCTGGTGAGCGGCATGGCGATCTCCATTTCCCCCTTTGCGATCCCGGCGGAGAAGATGCTGGGGCCGTTCAACTCCAGCCTGATCGTGGATTTGCCGCTGATGCTGGGCGTGATGGCCATCATGTGCCTGCCCGCGCTTAAAAAGGGGGAACTGAAGCGCTGGCAGGGGATCGTTCTGCTCTGCCTCTATGTGCTCTTCACCGTTTACCAATTTGTGAGCTGATAATGATTATATGATGGCGAAAAGCGAAAAAGCTTTTCGCCGCGCCGCGAAGCTGCTGCTGCCGGTGCTTCGCGCGGGGGAGAACGCCGCCGAGCGTGCGTCCGTCCGCCTGCTGTGCAGCGAGAGCAGCGAGCATCACACCGTGATGATCAGCTTTCCCGGCCTTAACAGCGATCCGCTGCAGGCGCCGTATCTGGATGAGCTCAACCTGAGCCTTCTGAACCATTACGCCGGCTATGTCTTCAGCCGTCAGACCGCTGCCGGCTGGGACGTGTGCGTTCAAATGTAGAACATTGAGCTTATAAAAAATGAGGCTGTTTTGTTGGAAAACAAGCCCGGTCGTTATAGGCAAGCTATAGGTCACGGAAGGCAAGTTAGAGGAATCAACAGTCAGTCCGTCAGTTTTGCTTTTGCCTCATCAAGCATGACCTGCAGCTTTTCTGTCGTATCTCTATCCGCTTCCTGCTTGAGAATGGCATCAAGCAGCAGTATAAGATCAGGTTTGGCCGTCGTTTGAAACTGATCCGCATAGTATTCTTCGACCGTTATAGCGGGAGCATACAGCCGGCCCCATACTTTCCCGCATCGGGCAAATCCGGCCTCTTTGATGACGCATTTTTTCAACATCCCATTTAAGAGAATGTGAATAGAATTATCTTTCCATGTTTTGTCGGATGACAATTCAAGAATATCTGCGCGTGATAGAGGGCGATCTGCTTTCCAGAGCACACCCAGGATTTCAAGCTCGCTTTTGGTGATATGATATTTCATCTTGCTCTCTCCTCACAGGGATTCCTTTTGGGGAATGTACGCCGCATATTTCACATAGCATCCATCCCTTGGAACGATCAGAACGCCGTCGTTCTTCCCGCGCCGGTGAACGAAGAGACATTTCCAGACAGGACCGGTGCTGCAAAGGTCATAACAGTCTTCAATAAACTGCCTGTCAGCAAGCATGTCGGTGCAAAAGTTGCCGTAATCCATCTCTCCGAGCGTCACCGTTTTTACGATCTCATAAGGGCGCTCGGCGTCAATCAAGTGAGGTCTTTTCAAATCATCAAGGATACGCGGAAAGTCTACGAAGAAAGCTGTCCCTGTTTTTTTCATCTCTCTGTCCTCCGGTAAAAATAAAAAAAGTGCGCAGCCGAAGCTGCGCACGAAAAACGCACAGCTCCATTTGTCGCCAAACAAACCCTTGCCATTCTAAGAGAACGCAAAGACGGAGAATGCGTTTTTACCGAAGTAAACACACTCTCTCAGAAGGCAATATTGGGTTTGTTTGGCAGGAGATATTATAACATTGCAAGCTCTATTTATCAAGAAGTGGAGGTGAATTTATCGCTGCAACAAAACATATTTCAATGCAAGCGAACGATATACCAGTATGTAGGCGTTTGACCCTATGAGAGGGAACATGCTTTTTTCACAGCCGGGAGCCTTTGCTCATCTCCTCTGAGACAGCGGATATATACAACGCTTCCAAATCCATAAAAGCTGCAAACGCTCTTGGTGAGCAGACCGACATGCAGAAGGAATCGGTCAGGAAGACGCAGAAGCAAGTGCATAAAAGGATTCGGACCTTCCGTCTGAGCGGAAAGCCCGAATCCTTTTACTGTATGTAGATAATAGAAGTCTTGCGCAGGGCGTTGACGATTTTCAGCACCGCGGAATAGAAAAGACCGGAGGCGTAGATATAGACGATGTCCTGCATGTTATTGAGAAAGAAACCGCAGACCACCGCCAGGATGGCGATGGAGACATTCACAACGCCGGAGGCCATATCCATGCGCCAGGGACCCTCAAAACGCCGCGCCTCCATGGCGCGCAGAATGTCGATGACCCCGGCAAAGGCGTGGATCCCCAGCAGATACAGGATGATGTAGATTTTCGGATTGTCCACCACGGTCAGGGTGAAGATCCCCAGATCAAAGATGATGAGGCCCTGGTACAGAATCCGTTTGCCGCCGACCATGTGCCTGGCCATGGAGAAATAATACAAAAGAGCGCGCAGCCCGTACAGCGTCAAAGAAACGCTCAGGATCAGGGCAAGGATCATAAACCCGTCGTCCGGGTAGATCAGCATCACAACGGCGGCGCCGATCATCAGCAGGGCGGAGACAATACTTTTGACACGCTGCATCAAACTCATTTTTCAAATCTCCCCCTTGCAAATTCCACAAGCTGGTGGTAATCCTTGATCCCTTTCAGTCCTTTCTCGGCAAAATCCACCGAGAAGCCGGCCAACAGGCTGCCGGAGCGGAAAATCTTATTCGTGACCATGCTCTTCTGCGCCATAGCCGCGAGGAAAAAGCCGCCGAGAAAGCTTCTGTTCTTTTCCTCTGGCTTTGCCGCCAGATAAGCATCCTGATATTTTTGCAGGTCGAAATCCTCGATCTCATTACCGGAGAGCTTCTCCCCAAAGGCTTTCCAGTCGGCGCAGGCATCGAGCTGGCGTTTGGCGAGGATCACGCGGATCTCCTGCTCGAAGGGGGCGGCCGTCTCATAGGCATAGCTCTGCTTTTGAAAGCTCCCAATATCGCCCCGCAGATAGCGCATGGCCTGGATCATCTGACAAAAGGCCTTGTAATATTCTGTGGGGTTGTCCTTGACATTGTCCTCATAGTTGCCCCAGGCGGGCAGATAGCGATAGGTGATGAAGCTGTAGTCCGGCAGATGTCCGGCTCTGCCATGACCCAGGTTCATGATGGAGTTTTCGCTGCTCTGGTAGAGGCTGTTCGTGTAGAGCCCCTTTTCCGGGTCGTCCGGCGCACCCGGGTTGTGCCGAAAAACCACCGGCCGCTCACTGCCGTCCGGCAGGATCTCATAGAAATAATAATCGGTGTTGTTGATCACGAGCGAGGGGGTGCCCGCGAAATTGCGGTGCGCCCAGGTGTCGGCCAGAATGTGCATTGCGATGCCCACCGCCTGGAGACTGCCGCCCTTGGCAAGCTCCACGGTGTCGAGCAGCAGATCGCTGTTGGGGCCGCAGATCATACGGTACTTGTCGCGGTAAACTCTGGAAGAATGTTTGACCTTGGCGTAGAGGTCCCGCGGAAGAAAATGAAAGGAGGCCCAGATGCGTGTGATGTCCTGGAGGCTTACAGGGTCGGAGCCGGCCTCCATCAGCTCAAGCTGAAGCTGGGTCGTGGCCGCGGCCGTGGGAGCCTTCAGCTTTTTCAACAGCGTTTTGGAGCACCAGTCCACAAGCTGGGCGCTGTAGCAGATCTGCATGCTTTCCTCGTGAGAGTAGCCGGCGAGCCAGGCGGCGCAATAGGTCGCGTAATAGTGAAAATCTTTCTGCATATCGGTCGATTCGCCTTTCTTTATAACGAGAGCAGCTTTCGCAGCCGCTGCACATTGCGCGCTGTAGAAACAAGCTCGATGAGCGTGATGAGGGCGGTCACGTCCACAATGGCGGACACCAGCGTATCCAAAACATGGTCGGGCGCGGCGTGGGGGCCAAAGATCGCCGCCCAAAGCGACCCGAGAAAAAGCAGAAGATTGCCCGCTGCCATTACGGCGGCAACGAGGATGTAGGTTCTGCTCTTTTTCTTCCCGCGCGCCTCCGCACGGGCGCTGAGGCCGACATAAATGCGCAGCCCCACGTCCAGCCCGACGATCAGGAAGACGATCCCGAATATAACGGTCAGGGCGAGCAGCCGATACTCTTGCGGCAGATTGTCGATAGGAAAAGATTTTGCCGGGTCGACCATAAAATACATGATCGACTTCACAACGCTCCACAGGCTGAAGGTGATCACACCGCCGCCGAGGACAAAAAGCGTATTCTGCCCGCGGCGAAGTTCTGTTTCTTCCATAAAAGGCTCCTTGCTCTGTTCGTATGGCATATGATTCTGAGAAACGAGGCGGTCGGGTCGGGAAGGGTCGCGGGAGTGAAAAAGCTGTCGATCCGAAGCCCGCGGTTTCACTATTTTCCCATTTTACACAAAATTCGCGCGTTTTGCAACAGAGGATCTTCCATAGGAGTCTTAAGTCGTGACGTTTTTTGCCGCATCCGGCGATATGCTTTGCAAAATCTTTCCAAACACGTTTTTTGCATATCTCGAGGGCAGACGCACAAGATAAGTGCGGACGGAAGCGGCGTGCTGATCCGAAGGATTGGGACGGCGAAGAGTCCGTCCCAATCTGATGAAAAGGAGATGCAAAAAATGTCTACGAACACCAGCAATCATCTTGTGAACCCCGCTGCCCGTGAGGCGATGGATAAGTTCAAGATGGAAGCGGCCGCAGAGGTCGGCGTCAACCTGAAGAACGGTTATAACGGCGAGCTCACCAGCCGTCAGGCCGGTTCCGTCGGCGGCCAGATGGTCAAGAAGATGATCGAGGCCTACGAGAACGGCATGAAGTAAGCATAGAAAACCCATAGAAAATTGCAGGAAGGCGAAAGCCTTCCTGTAATTTTTACATACTGTGCTGCCAAGCGGCGCATGATAAGATTTCCGGCACAACAGGAAAGGAGTCTTATCATGCTCACTGTGCCTCATCGTGATCGTTCTGATCCTGATGTACATAGCACCAAAGGCTTACTAAGCTTTTATATGCTTGTTGACCGCCCGGCTGCAACCCGAGCGGTCAACGAATATGTTGTAATGTGTAGGGTCAACCGTCAAATCAACAGCGCCCTTTTGTATTTTTATTATACCATAGACGCGGCGCGGATATGGTATAATTTGTCATGTTTTTCGGTTGCCGCGTCAGCGGCGAGAAAAACGACCCAAATCCTATAATAACGGCTTTGTCATGTTTTTCGGTTGCCGCGTCAGCGGCGAGAAAAACGACCCAAATCCTATAATAACGGCATTTGTGCCGTTATTATACCACGCGGGTGTGTTTTGTCAAGCGCCCGTTTTTCCGGGGCAAATCATAACCACCAGTTCACTGGTGGTTATGATTTGTTGATCGTGTTTTTTCAGAACAGTCCGCTGATGCGTCCGTTTTCGTCCACGTCGATCTTCTCGGCGGCGGGGACGCGGGGGAGACCCGGCATGGTCATAATGTCGCCCGTGAGCACCACGACGAAGCCCGCCCCGGCGGAGACCTTGACGTTCTTCACCGTGACCGTGAAGCCCTCGGGCGCGCCGAGCTTGGTCGGATCATCGGAGAAGCTGTACTGCGTCTTCGCGATGCAGACGGGGAGCTTGTCAAAGCCCAGCTTTGTGAGCTGCTCGATCTGCTTCTGCGCGGCGGGGAGAATGCTCACGTCCCTGCCGCCGTAGACGCGCGTCACCACGGCGCGGATCTTGTCTTCGATGCTACCCTCCAGCTCGTAGGAGAAGCGGAAGTCGCCCTTCTCCTCCTCGCAGAGCCGCACGACCTCGCGCGCCAGTGCCTCGCCGCCTTTGCCGCCCTCGGCCCAGACGGTGGAGAGCACGGTGTTGACGCCAAGCTCCCGGCACTTTTGGATGATGAAGTCGATCTCCGCGTCCGTGTCGGTGGGGAAGCGGTTGACCGCGACGACGCAGGGCAGACCGTAGACGTTGCGGATGTTCGACACATGGCGCAGAAGGTTCGGGATGCCTTTCTCAAGTGCGCCCAGATCCTCGCTGCCGAGCGCGGTCTTGGGCAGACCGCCGTGCATCTTGAGCGCGCGCACCGTGGCGACGATGACCACCGCGTCCGGCGTAAGCCCCGCCGCGCGGCACTTGATGTCGAGAAACTTCTCCGCGCCGAGATCCGCGCCGAAGCCCGCCTCGGTCACGGTGTAATCGCCCATCTTGAGCGCCATGCGCGTCGCCATCACGCTGTTGCAGCCGTGGGCAATGTTCGCAAAGGGGCCGCCGTGCACAAAGGCCGGGGTACCCTCGAGCGTCTGCACGAGGTTGGGCTTGAGCGCGTCCTTGAGGAGCGCCGCCATCGCGCCGACGGCCTTGAGCTCACGCGCGGTCACGGGCCTGTCGTCATAGGTGTAGCCCACGATGATGCGCCCGAGGCGCTCCTTGAGGTCGGTGATGGAGGAGGAGAGGCAGAAGACCGCCATGATCTCGCTCGCCACCGTAATGTCAAAGCCGTCCTCGCGCGGGGTGCCGTTGGCCTTGCCGCCGAGACCGTCCACCACAAAGCGAAGCTGCCGGTCGTTCATGTCCACGCAGCGCTTCCAGGTGATCTTCCTCGGGTCAATGCCGAGGGCGTTGCCCTGCTGGATGTGGTTATCGAGCATGGCGGCAAGCAGGTTGTTTGCCGCGCCTATGGCGTGAAAGTCGCCGGTGAAGTGGAGGTTGATGTCCTCCATCGGCACGACCTGGGCATAGCCGCCGCCGGCCGCGCCGCCCTTGATGCCGAACACAGGGCCGAGGGACGGCTCCCGCAGGGCGACGGTCACGTCCTTGCCGATGCGGCGCAAACCGTCAGCCAGGCCGATGGTGGTCGTGGTCTTGCCCTCGCCCGCCGGGGTGGGGGTGATCGCCGTGACAAGGATCAGCTTGCCGTCGGGCTTGTCCGTCTCCCGCAGCAGGGCGGGATCGACCTTCGCCTTGTAGCGCCCGTACTGCTCGAGGTAGTCTTCCGCCACATGGGCGCGCGCCGCAATCTCAGTGATGGGCTGCATTTTGCATTCCTGGGCGATCTCAATATCGGTTTTGTAAGCCATAGTGATTCTCCTTTTAGCGGAAATAGCGAACCGCCGCTTCAAACATACGGATGTCGTAATTGCCGGGGACGTTCTTGTAGAGATTGCTGCCGATGCGCTCTGAATGCCCCATCTTGCCGAACACGCGGCCGTCCGGGGAGGTGATGCCCTCAATGGCACAGAGCGAGCCGTTGGGGTTAAAGCGCACGTCCATCGTGGCCTTCCCGCTGAGATCGACATACTGCGTCGCGATCTGCCCATTGGCCGCAAGCTGCCGGATACTCTCCTCGCTTGCGAGGAATTTGCCCTCGCCGTGGGAGATGGGGACATTGTACACCTCGCCCACCTCGGTCAGTGCAAGCCAGGGGGACTTGTTGGAGGCAACGCGGGTGCGCACGATGCGGCTCTGGTGGCGCGCGATGGTGTTGAAGGTCAGCGTGGGGCAGCTCTCGTCCGTGTCGATGATCCTGCCGTAGGGGACGAGACCCAGCTTGATGAGCGCCTGGAAGCCGTTGCAGATGCCGCACATGAGCCCGTCGCGCTTTTCCAGCAGCTCCGTTACGCCTTCCTTGACCGCCTGCGCGCGGAAGAAGGCTGTGATGAACTTGCCGGAGCCGTCCGGCTCGTCACCGCCGGAGAAGCCGCCGGGGAGGAAAACGATCTGGGATTCGCGCAGCTTCGCAGCGAAGCCCTCCACACTGCGGGCAATGCCGTCGGCGGAGAGGTTGTTGATGACGAAGATCTCCGGCTCCGCGCCCGCGTCAGAGACGGCCTTGGCGCTGTCATATTCGCAGTTGGTGCCGGGGAAGGCGGGGATCAGCACGCGCGGCTTTACGCACTTGACGGCGGGGGCGGGACGGTCGGACGAGGCAAAGGAGAAGGTCTCCGGGGCGCTTGCGGCTGTCGGGATGTTGCAGGCGTAGACGCTCTCCAGCTTGTTTTCGTAGAGCGAGAGCACTTCGTCTGCGCAGACAGCCTCTGTCCCGAAGCTGAAGGCGCCGTCGTCCGTGACCGTGCCGATGCACGCGCCGGGGACGCTCTCATCCACCTCGAGCAGGAACGCGCCGTAATCGTAGCCGAAGAGGCGCTCAAGCGTCAGGCCTTCGTCAAAGCGGAAGCCGAGGGCGTTTCCGAAGGCCATTTTCATCACGGCCTCGGCAATGCCGCCCATGCCGGGGGTATAGCAGGCGTAAGCCCTGCCGGAGCGCAGCAGTGCTGTCACTTCGGAGAAGACTTTCAACAGGGAATCGGCCTTGGGAAGTCCGTTTTCGTCCGTTTCCGGTGCGATGCGGATGAGCTTGTGCCCCGCCGCCTTGAACTCGGGGGAGACGATATCACTCGTTTTGGCGGTGGTCACGGCAAAGGAGCAGAGCGTGGGCGGCACATGCAGCTCTTCAAAAGAGCCGCTCATGGAGTCCTTTCCGCCGATGGCGGCAACGCCGAGACCCATCTGCGCCTCAAATGAGCCCAGGAGCGCCGCAAGGGGCTTGCCCCAGCGCAGCGGGTCTTTGCCGAGACGCTCAAAATACTCCTGAAAGCTCAGGTACACGTCGGAAAATGCCGCGCCGGTGGCGATCAGCTTGCAGACGGATTCCACCACCGCGAGATACGCCCCGTGGTAGGGACTCTTTTCGGTAATAAAGGGGTTATAGCCCCAGGCCATGAGGGAGCAGTCCTCCGTGTGCTTTTTCTCCACGGAAATCTTCTGCACCATGGCCTGCACGGGCGTGAGCTGATGCTTGCCGCCGAAGGGCATCAGAACGCTGCCCGCGCCGATGGTGGAGTCAAAGCGCTCGGAAAGCCCGCGCCTGGAGCAGCAGTTGAGGTCGGCGGCCATGCGCCTGAGGTTTTCGGAAAAGCCGCCGCTGACGCGCTTCGTGTAGTCCTCGGGCGCGGCGGAGACGGCGGAGACATGCTTGCTTGCGCCGTTGGTGTCGAGAAAGGCGCGGCTCAGATCGACGATGGTTTTGCCGTTCCAGCGCATGACGAGCCGGGGCTCACTCTGCACGGTGGCGACAGGGCAGGCCTGAAGGTTCTCGGCTTTGGCGAGGGTGAGGAAGCGATCCACGTCCTTCGCTTCGACCACCACGGCCATGCGCTCCTGGCTCTCGCTGATGGCAAGCTCGGTGCCGTCCAGCCCTTCGTACTTCTTGGGCACGGCGTTTAAGTCGATCACCAGGCCGTCCGCCAGTTCTCCGATCGCGACGGAGACGCCGCCCGCGCCGAAGTCGTTGCAGCGCTTGATGAGGCGACAGGCCTCCCGGCTGCGGAACAGGCGCTGGAGCTTGCGCTCCTCGGGGGCGTTGCCCTTCTGCACCTCGGCGCCGCAGGTCTCGACCGAGTGGGCGTTGTGCGCCTTGGAGGAGCCGGTCGCGCCGCCGATGCCGTCGCGCCCGGTGCTGCCGCCGAGTAAGATCACCACGTCGCCGGGAGCTGGCACCTCGCGCCGCACATTCTCCGCCGGCGCCGCGGCGATGACCGCGCCGATCTCCATGCGCTTGGCGGCGTAGCCGGGGTGGTAGAGCTCGTCCACGATCCCGGTGGCAAGGCCGATCTGGTTGCCGTAGGAGGAGTAGCCCGCCGCCGCGGTGGTGACGAGCTTGCGCTGCGGGAGCTTACCGGGGATGGTCTCGCTCACAGGCTTGAGGGGGTCTGCCGCGCCGGTGACGCGCATCGCGCCGTAGACGTAGGCGCGCCCGGAGAGCGGGTCGCGGATCGCGCCGCCGATGCAGGTCGCCGCGCCGCCGAAGGGCTCGATCTCGGTGGGGTGGTTGTGCGTCTCGTTCTTAAACAGCAGCAGCCAGGGCTCGGTCACGCCGTCCACCGTCACGTCGATCTTCACGGTGCAGGCGTTGATCTCCTCACTCT
>CACZXQ010000055.1 GCA_902785115.1 Oscillospiraceae bacterium
AGTAAGAGAATCAAAATCCATCACACGGCAGCGGCTTTTGCCGCTGCCTGTGTACTGTCGGAGGAACAATATGCATGATATCATCGTGATCGGCGGCGGCCCCGCGGGGCTGACCGCGGCTACCTACGCCTGCCGCGCGGGCAAAAGCGTACTTGTGATCGAAAAGAACGCCTTCGGCGGCCAGATCACATGGTCCCCGCGGGTGGAGAATTTCCCGGGTTATCTGTCCGTCACGGGGACAGAACTGGGCGATAAGCTGCTGGAGCAGGCTATGGCGCAGGGGAGTGAGGTCGAGCTGGAGGAGGTGACCGGTATCACGCCGGTCGAAGGAGGCTGGCAGGTCGCCTGCGAGTCCGGCGCGGCGTTCAGCGCAAAGGCCGTGATCCTCGCCGCCGGCGCCAAACCGAGAATGCTCGGCGTCGAACGGGAAGAGGAGTTTGTCGGCTGCGGCGTCTGCTACTGCGCGGTATGCGACGGCGCGTTCTACGCCGGAAAGCCGGTCGCCGTATGCGGCGGCGGCAACAGCGCCCTGCAGGACGCGCTGCTCCTGAGCGAGAGCTGCAGCAAGGTCTACCTGGTACACCGGCGCGACAGCTTCCGCGGGGAGCAGAAGCTGGTGGAAGCGCTAAAAAAGCGCGAGAATGTGGAATTTGTTCTGAACGCTCAGACAATAGCCTTGCTGGGAGAGGACGAGGTAAGCGGTCTTCTGATTTCGCAGGACGGGTCTGAGCACGTGCTCGATGTGGAAGGCGTGTTCGTCGCCATCGGGCATCAGCCGGATCTCGGAGCCTTTGCGCCCTATCTCGCGCTGAGTGAACAGGGCTACGCGGCGTCGGATGAACGCTGCCTGACCGCGACGCCGGGACTGTTCGTCGCCGGGGACTGCCGGGAGAAGACAGTTCGTCAGCTGACCACCGCCGCGGCGGACGGCGCCGTGGCCGCCCTCGCGGCCGTAAAGTATATCGAAAAGTAACGATACAGGCGCTGCCTTTCAAAACGCAAAACGCACGACTCAAAACCGGGGCTGTGAAAACATTGTTTTTCACAGCCCCTCTCGTTCGGAAAGCGGTGGGTTCGGTTGCAATTCTTTTCGTGATATGATACTATAACATTGTGTATTTTTCCTGTCTTTTTGTGGAAAGCCTCGGCAACTAAAGAGTTTTCACCTGTCAACGCTACTATTTCAGATTGTGCGGTGAGTTTATGGGTAAGTACAACTACAGCGAAGTCGAACGCGCGGCCCTTGAGGGGATTGGCGGATCGAGCCTGTCGCAATCACCGTAGCCTGCGACAGGGCGAAAATCGCCTGCGATACGATCCGCAACACCCTTATTTCCGGCGTGCGCTATTATGACGCGTCCATGCTGGGGAAAGCCGAGAAACAGCGCTATATCATATCCCACCTGGATCAGGCGCTTGCCGAGGGCTGGACGCAGGTTTACTATCAGCCCATCGTGCGCGCGGTGAACAGCCGCGTCTGTGATGAGGAGGCGCTAACCCGCTGGATCGACCCGGTCAGGGGGTTTTTGTCGCCCGGAGACTTCATCCCGATCCTTGAGGACGCGGGGCTTCTATATAAGCTGGATCTTTTTGTGGTCGATCAGATCATCGAAAAGCTGCGCCGTCAGGCCGAGGCCGGGCTGCATCTTGTGCCGCAGTCGGTGAATCTCTCGCGCTCGGACTTTGACGCCTGCGATATGATAGAGGAGATCTGCCGCCGCGTGGACGAAGCAGGGCTGGATCACGGCCTTCTCACGATCGAGATCACAGAAAGCGTCATCGGAAACGATTTTGCCTTTATCAAAGCGCAGATCGGGCGCTTCCGCTCCCTCGGCTTCCCAGTGTGGATGGACGATTTTGGAAGCGGCTATTCTTCGCTCGACGTTCTGCAGAGCGTGAAGTTCGACCTTATCAAGTTCGATATGGGCTTTATGCAGAAGCTGGACGAAGGAGAGAGCGGCAAGATCATCCTCTTTTTCTCTTCAGAGCATAGCTTCGTGCTTTACACACCGGTCAACCTGCGTAAGGTTATCGTTTCGCTGTTTGGAATCGTGGTCGATATGCTGCTCGTCTGCTCACTCAAGGAAACGGCAGCCCTGCTGAGCGCGCAGTTCGGGCTTGCGCATTGCTATCGCTTCGGGGGAGATGAGTTTCTTGTCATATATCCCGAAATCACGCCGGAGGATTTTGAGCGAAAGCTTGAAGCCGTTCTGCATAAGCTCCCGTCGGTGCGGATAGAGGGAAAGACGGAGTCTGCCGGCTTCTCCGCGGGCTTCACCACCGCGGTCGTCTCCGAGAGCTACACGCTGCGTGAAATGTTTTCGGCGGCGGACGAGAAGATGTATGAGGACAAATGGCGTAAGCAAAAGTAACGGAAAACAATGGGCCTAGGCTTGATATAAAGGGGTGAGTATAAAATGCTGCAGTCTGTTCAAATCCAGCGGCCGGAGTACGTCCTGGTCGTGGACGACCAGGAGCTTAACAGAGACATCCTCGGTATGATCCTGGGGGAAAAATATCGCATCCTGTACGCGGAGAACGGGCAGGAGGCGATAACGCTGATCCGTGCGCGCGCAAACGAGCTGTCCGCGGTTTTGCTTGACCTGATGATGCCGGTCATGGACGGCTATGAGGTGCTGGCGGCTGTGAAGGCTGACGAGGAGCTCAAGCATCTTCCCATTATCGTGCTGACGGCCGATAAAAGCGCCGAGCTGAAAGCGCTGCAGATGGGCGCCGTTGACTTTATTGCCAAGCCCTTTGACATTCCGGAGGTGATTCTGACCCGCGTTGGCAGAATCATTGAGCTCAGCGAGGGGCGTCAGCTGATCTCCGCGGCGGAGTACGACCGGCTGAGCATGCTGTATACGCGCAATTTCTTTTTCGAATACTGCAACCGCCTGCATCTGTATCACCCGGAGCAGAAGCTTGACGCGATCGTTCTCGATATCGAGATGTTTCACTCCATCAACGCCTTGAACGGGCGTGAGTTTGGCGATGATGTTCTGCGCACCGTTGGCGACGAGATCCGCGCCTTTCTGCAGGAAACCTTCGGCATCGCAAGCCGGGTAGAGGCGGATCGCTTTGATATTTACTGCGAGCAGCAGACGGATTACCGCACGCTGCTGCGGCGCTTCCAGGATCGGCTGAATCGCTACGCCTCCAATGTCAGCATTCATCTGCGCATGGGTGTGGCTCAGTGGCAGGAGGGTACGGATCCCGTGCTGTTGTTTGACAGAGCCAGAACGGCGAGCGGCATGGTGCGCGGTGATTTCCAAAACCCGCTGATGATCTACGATGAAGAGATGCGCAAGCGCGAATTGCTCAATCAACGTCTCTTAAACGATCTGCGCGCCGCCATCGAAGAGCGGCAGTTTGAGGTCTACTATCAGCCCAAATACGATATACAGCGCGAGCCGCCGCGTCTGAGCAGCGCCGAAGCCCTGATCCGCTGGCAGCATCCGGAGCTGGGAAAGATTTCACCGGGCGTGTTTGTTCCGCTTTTTGAAGGGAACGGACTGATCAGCATACTTGACAGCTACGTCTGGACCGAAACCGCGCGCCAGATCGCCGAATGGCATAGAAAATACCAGGTCAAGCTGCCGGTATCCGTGAATCTCTCGCGGGCGGACGTGTTTGATCCTACCCTCGTGGAGCATTTAAGCCGACTCATACAGGACAACGGCCTGGATTATCAGGACATAAAGCTTGAGGTCACGGAATCCGCCTATACCGACAACGCAAAGCAGCTTCTGGATGTGATCCACTCTCTGCGCAAGATTGGCTTTCAGATCGAGATGGACGATTTCGGCGCCGGCTACTCCTCGCTCAACATGCTCTCGTCCATGCCCATCGACGTGCTGAAGATGGATATGAAGTTTGTGCGCAACATTGAAAAGAGCGAAATCGATCTGCGCCTGGTCAAGCTCATTCTGGATATTGCCAAATACTTAAAGCTCAACGTCGTCGCGGAGGGTGTTGAGACAGAGGGGCAGCTGTCGCTGCTGCGTGATTCCGGCTGTAATCTTGTGCAGGGATATTTCTTCTCTCAGCCCCTGCCGGCGGAGGAGTTTGAGAAGCTGCTGGTTCGGGAAATCGAAATCGAGAAAGGACTGTTGAATCATGACGCTGTCTGAGCTGTATCAGAGCATAGAAGGCGATTACGAACAGGCCATGCGCGTTCTTTGCATGGAGAAGATGATAGATAAATATATCAGGAAATTTCCCGAAACCGGCGTAATCGACGCGCTTTTGCAGGCCGGGAAAGCGGGCGACGACAAAGCGATTTTTGAAAACGCGCACGCCGCCAAGGGCGTCTGCGCAAATCTTGGGCTTATAAAGCTCGCGGCGCTCTCGGCAGCCCTGGCAGATGAATTTCGCCCCGGCCACAGCCGCGCGATGTCCGACACACAAGTCCGCGGCGTCTTTTCCGAGTTGGACGCGCTCTATCGGAAAACGCAAGAGCGCATTCAAGCCTATACGCGGTCGTTATGACCGGCATTGGTATTCATGAAAAATGTTCGGTAAATTCGCAGTTCTTACGAATTTACCGAACATTTTTTCTGTATTTACTTCGGCTCTGCAAAAATCGCAAGCTGCCGCGCCTACGGACAAAGCTTCGCTTTTTACGCCCGTATTCTTTTTACAACACGCCCTTTGCCGTTTTTACCGGCCCGCCTCGGGCAGACAGTGCATCTGTGTTTTCCCCAGAATGCGAAAGCCCTCCGCGCATGTGCAAAACGAGCGCAGCCCGAAATCGGCGGCGCGGAGCTTTAGATAGGTCGCCACGGCGTCCCGCTCGGGAAACTGGCTCTTGTGGCAGTCATAAATGCTGTGAAGCTGCCGGGCAAGGTAGCCGGTTGTGTTCACATAGCGGTTGGGCTTCGCCGTCATGTAATAGGCCAGTGCCTGTACGTTTACAGGCGTAAGCCCCATCGCGGCCATGATGCCGGGGTTCGGCGCAAAGCAGGCCAGACGCCGCGCCGCTTCCCCCACGTTGAGATGGTCGGTGTGACATTCGCTGGCGACGCAGGGGTCGGGCGCGAAGATCACCTCCGGCCGAAAGTCGGCGATGACGGCGGCGATGCCCCGCTGAAGCGCTTCCGGCTCATAGAAGCCACCGTCGCTGAACGGCAGAAAGCGAAGATCCCGGACACCCAGCAGCGCCGCCGATGCCGCCGCTTCCCGCTTGCGCACCGCCGCAAGCCGATCTCCGCTCAGCCCGACAGGCGCATGGTCGGTGCCGTAGCGCCCGTCGGTGCAGATCAGAAAGCAGACGTCTTTCCCGGTGCTTGCCAGCTTTGCCGCCGTTGCCCCGGCGCCGATTTCAATATCGTCCGGATGCGGGCCGACAAAAAGGAAGCGCTGAAAGCTTTCAATACGCGGCGGGGGCGCGGCAAAATGAAGAACCAGCTTTGTGAGACTCATTTGCGAGCCTTGAGCGCTTCACAGATGCGGTCGTATTCGGCCTCATCCAGCGTGTAGTGTTTTTTGTAAAGAATGTAGGAGAGGAACATCAGCAGGCAGGGGAGGATCGTCATTACCGCGAGCAGACCAATGGACTGGCCGGGATGCACGCCCTGCAGCAGATTCTCGATCGCGGCCGCCTTTTCCTCCACACCCATCTCACCGCGGTTGGTGAGCTGCTCGAAGCCAGCGATGCCGTTTGTAAAGGAGAGGACGTTGAATACGAGATAAGCGATGTAGGCGATGGCGGCGTTCAGCGCGGAGGCCAGCTTCGTCAGGAAGGGACGCAGGGAGGAAACAATGCCCTCATCGCGGGTGCCGTGCTTGTATTCGTTATATTCCACCGTGTTCATGATGGAGATCATCATGATCAAATAGAAGCCGTACTGGCCGAAGTTTGCGAGCATGTAGCCGACGGTGATGAGCAGGAACTTGAGATCCATGCCCGCGGCCATGGCGCTGCCGGACTTGAGCAAGAGCCCCGCGGCAAGCATGATCACATAGCCCACGGCAGAGACGAGCATCAGCACGTCCATGAGCTTTTTGCGGTTGAGGTGGCGGGAGATCATCGGGTAGAAGATCATCAGCAGACCGGTGACCATCATGCCGAACATCTGGAAGGTGCCGAACAGCCCGCCGGAGTAGCCAAACTCCAGGTAGATGTAGTTCATGCCCACGCCGGAGAGGACAATGCCGTTGCCCACCTGCTGCAGCAGGAAAATGAGGGCGATCCACATGAGCTGATCGTTGCCGGTGATGGTGGAGATGATCTTCTTGAAGCTGACGGGAGGTGCCGGCTCGTCGTTATAGTTGCGAACTTCCTTAACGCCGAAGACGGTGAAGGCCAGAAACACCGGGCCGAGCACCGCGATGATGAGCGCGACGCGGCCGTAAGCGGTGACCGCGTCGCCGCCGATGGCGGAGCCGCCGGCCGTCAGCGCGGGGATCAGGGAAGCGGCCAGCATACCGCCGATGCCGGCGAACAGGGTCGCGCGGGAAGTGAGCTGGTTGCGGGTATTGGCGTCAGAGCTCAGCGCGGGAACCATGCCCCAATACGAGATGTCATGCATGGTATAGGTGATGGAGTACAGAATGTACACGAGCCCGAAGAAGGCCACGAAGCCCCAGCCCTGCAGTTTGGTGTTGAAGGCCGCGTAGATGACAAGAGAGGTGGTCAGAATGCCGATGACAAGCCAGGGCTTGAATTTGCCCCAGCGGGTGCGGGTGCGCTCGATGATGTTGCCCATGATGGGATCGTTCAGCGCGTCGAAAACACGGGCCGCCACCATGATGGCGGTGATGGCGCCGAGCTGCGCCGCGTTGAGCTCGCGCGTGAAGAGGACAAAGGTTAACAGATAGCTGTTAACAAGGTTGTACATCATGTCACGCCCGACGGTGCCGAGCGGGAACATGATCAGATTTCGCCTGGTGATTTTTTTCTCATCCATAGCTCTTTCTCCGTTCTATAAAATTGGATAAATTGATTGTATCATTTTGCTCTCGACAGCGCAAGCCTTTCCCACATGAGCGCGGAGCTGAATCGTATGGGACATAAAGTAAAATTAAGGTTCATGCGGTAAAGTACACATGCAGCGGGCAACAGCAAGGCGGAGGCTGACTTCAGGGTCAGCGACCGGCCGGCATGCGTTTCCCCGCTGCAAACGGAAAAGCCGGAACGCGTCGGAACTTCTCCGACGATTCCTGTCAAATGTAGAAGGAGGAAAACTGGATGCGAATGGAAAAAGCTTATGCCATTGTCTTCTCTCTTTGCCTGCTTGCCTTTACCGCTTACGCGCTGCTGGACACCTTCGTCATAACCCGCGTCTATGAGACGGTGGATCAGAGCGTCCAGATTCAGCAAGCAAGCCCGACGGCGGAGACGGAGGGCCGCGCCCTCGCCGCCCTGCAGACGTGCGGCGGTGGAACCGAAGGCCGTGGCAACGCGCAAGAAGAGCAAAGCGGCGCAGCCGATGCGGAAAATGCTGCAGCGGCTGACGATGAACAGGCGCAGATCGAAATCAGCGAATACCGTGTCAACGATACCTCGGTCTATGTGGCCGACATACAGCTTTCTTCCGCGAATCAGCTCAAAACAGCCTTTTCGCAGAACAGCTACGGGCGCAATGTTACCGCGGACACTTCGGATACCGCGGCCTCTCTCGGCGCGACGCTTGCCATCAACGGCGATAACTACGGCTCACGAGAGAAGGGCTATGTGATCCGAAACGGCGTTCTGTATCGGGATACGGCGGCAAAGGATCAGGAGGATCTGGTAGTTTACGCAGACGGGAGCTTTGAGATCATCAACGAATCGGAAATCACCGCGCAGGAGCTGCTGACCAACGGCGCGGTACAGGTCTTCTCCTTCGGCCCCGGTCTGCTGGAAAACGGCGCGCTGACGGTTGACAGCTCGGATGAGGTGGATCGCGCCAAAGCCAGCAATCCGCGCACCGCGATCGGAATCCTCGGAGAGAACCACTACGTTTTTGTCGTCGCTGACGGGCGCACCGAGGAGAGCGAAGGGCTGAGCCTGTATGAGCTGGCCGTGTTTATGCAGGGGCTCGGCGTAGAAACGGCCTATAACCTGGACGGCGGCGGTTCCTCGACAATGGTCTATCAGGGGACGCTTGTCAACAATCCCACCAGCGGCCACGGGATCGACGAGCGGGCGGTTACCGATATTCTGTATATTTGAGAAGGAGGAGATTCTGATGTCGGTTTTTTATCGTGAGAGAACGCGTTATTTCGCGGCGACGATCGGAACGCTGCTTTTTGCAGCGTTGTACGAATGCTTCAGCCATCAGGTGTATTCCCTGTTTCTGCTGCTCGCGTTTCTGTTTCCGCTGCTTGGCGGCGCGCTCGCCTGTACGCTCCTGCTGAAATCCTCGGCATGGATGCGAGTAGACGGATTCAGCCGCTGCCTGTATCGTTCCGGGATCGCCACACTGACCATCGGCAGTCTCTTTCAGGGCATTCTGGAAATCTACGGCACGACAAATCGGCTGAGCGCGGTATACTGGGTTGTGGGGGCGTGCCTTTTGCTGGCGGCGCTGTTGCGTTGCCAAAGGAGCAGATTCGCGCTTGCGAAAAGTCCGCGCCGAACGGATAATAGCCATTCGAAAAACCGTGTCCCACACACGGCATCATCGTATCGGAATGTTTCACAGCGGCATTGAACAGAACGGAACTAAGGCAACGCCGCACAACCCGCCATCGGCGCCTTCCGGAAAAACTGTGCTCCGATTTCGTCACTTTTTTTCGCAATACACAAAGTATTCCTTCAAAAAAGTGCCATCATCAGAACCCAGTTTTTCTCGAAATTCGCTCTCGTCGAATTATGCGGTGTTGCCATAAAGAAGCTTGCTATATGCCGAGCCGATGGAACATCAGAAAAGGAAAGCCGGAACACCGACAGCAGAGGCGCAAGCCAGCAGCCTGTCACGCGGATTAGCCGGCTGAGCGGCAAAAGAGCAAAAAGACGGCTTACGCCTCGTACAAGGCCGCAAATTCCTCCAGCATGCTGCGGATCGGAATATGCTGCGGGCAGTTTCTCTCACACAGACCGCACTTGAGGCACTCAGATGCCTTTCCGTGGTTCATGGAATAACGCTGGTAGTACATGTTGGTCTTGTTGCCCGTAACGGCGTGCAGATTCAAAAGACCAAAGTAGTTCGGGATGGCGATGTTCTTCGGGCATACCTCCATGCAGTAGCGGCAGCTCGTGCAGGGAACCTTGATGGCACGCTTGAGCTCCTGCTCGATCTTCCCGGCAAGCGCATGCTCTTCCGGGGACAAAGGTTCAAAATCCTGCATAAAGGAGGTGTTATCCTCCACCTGCTCCGGCGTGTTCATACCGCTGAGCACGACCTTGACCTGACTGAGCGAGGCGGCAAAGCGCAGCGCGAGACTGGCGGGGGAGGGAGCGGCCTCGCCATAATAGTCAGAGAACAGCGCCATGGCCGATTCCGGCAGCCTGGCCAATTGTCCGCCCTTGACCGGCTCCATCACGATCACATCCTTATTGTGGCGCTTCGCTGTCTCATAGCAGCGACTTGACTGCGCGACCGCGCCGTTCCAGTCGAGATAGTTGATCTGGAGCTGCACAACGTCGACCTCGGGATGCTCGGTGAGGATCTGATCCAGCGTGTCCGCGTCGTCATGGAAGGAGAAGCCGATGTTTCGCGCGAGCCCCTGCTCCTTCAGCTTGCGCAGAAAGGCAAAGCCCCCAAAGCGCTCGGTGTTCGGATAGCGATCGCGGCCAAGATTGTGCAGCAGATAGATGTCAAAATACGACACGCCGCAGCGCCTGCGCTGCTCAGCGAAGAAGCGCTCATAATCCTCCGGCGCCTTGACCTGGAGAATCGGCATCTTATCGGCAAGCAGAAAGCTCTCACGCGGGTACTTTTCCACCACGCAGCGGCGTACCGCCTCCTCGGACAGCCCCTCATGATAGGGGTAGGCGGTGTCAAAGTAGCAAAAACCCCGCGCCATGTAAAGATCGACCATCTGCTGGAATCGAACAAGATCAATGCTCGACGGATCCTCCGGATTGCTCAGCGGCAGACGCATGGTTCCGAAGCCGAGCTTTTTTTCTGTTGAGATACTCATGTTCGTCATCTCCTAATTGTCAAAACTCTGCCATCCGTATAAATGGCAGACTGCTCCGTGTAAAGTTGTTTTTTAGATTGTAATTTGCCGGAAGATGCTGTAGAATTATGGCAAATCATGGAATGCTCGTCAATGGCTTTTTCACAATAGGATACAACGCGCCGGGGGTGAAGCGCTGTTCTTTTCCATTGAAAAGCCGCTAAAAAACATGTTTGCTTCCGGGAAAAACAGGAGGGACTTGACCATGGCCTATACCGCAATCGAAAACATGAGAAAAAGAAACGATGATCGTTTTGGTTTTGATTTCGGGCCGCAGCAGCCGCCTCTCTACCAAAACGATAACTGCCGACAGGATCTGAAATCCGCCGCGCTGCGCTTTCTTCACGAGCGCTGTGAAGAGCTCCATTTTGACCCCGCGAAGGAGACGGAGGAAGAGAAGACCGGCGTTCTCCTCGGCAAAAGCCTCTCGGCCGGCCAGATCCCCTATAATATGGAGATGGACATCAATCGGCTTTGTCTTGAAAAGGCGCTGGAAGCCTTTATCGACTCCGGCGTGGCTGAGGACGCCTATACGGTCTATTACTGTTATTTGAACATGTTCCTGGGGCGCTACGGAAACTCCAAGCGCATGGTGGAGCTGCTGAGCGAGTATGAGGCCAACGGCAGCTCGCTGCTGATGAAGCACCGGGATCACTATTCCCATTCGGTCTATGTGTTTGCCCTGGGTCTTG
>CACZXQ010000056.1 GCA_902785115.1 Oscillospiraceae bacterium
CGAAAAGCGAAAAAGCTTTTCGCCGCGCAGCTTTGCTGCGCAGCAAAACAGCCTTGCTGTTTTGCCATATACTCATTGCAATGAGCATCGGGCGAATGATTCAAAGAATCATTCGCTGCCAAACTTGTCGTTTGGCAGCGAAATCAATCGAATCCTCGATTGATTTCGCCAACCGATGATCATTATAAAAAATATCAGGAGAAGGAACATGAAAAAGCTGCGTATTGTGATCGCCCTTCTGCTCTGCGCTCTGCTGCTCGGCGGCTGCGCGGCGACGGAGCTGCCAGGCGGCCTGGCTTACGGCGGGGATGACGTTCCGTGTTTTGCGGATATGGTCTATGAGCGCCCGCAGCGTGCGCTGGACGATCTCGAGGACAATCTCACAGAGCTGGAAAAGGCGCTGGAGCGGGGCAGCTCCATCCGCATGGTGACGGCGATCCTGGACGCCTGCTATGAGGACTACTACCACTTTGACACGATGTATACCCTGGCTGAGATCCGCTCGAGCCTGGATATGACGGACGCGTACTACGCCGAGGAGTATGCCTTCTGCGAGCAGCAGTACAGCCGGCTGCAGGAGCTGATGGATGAAATGTACTATCTCTGCGGCACGTCCGCCATGGCGCAGCGCCTCGAGGAGAGCTATTTCTGGGAGGGCTTTGCCGGTGAGTACGCTGATGCGGAGCTCTCGATCTACAACGAGGAGACCCTTGCCCTCCTGCAGCGGGAGAGTGAGCTGCTGGCGGAGTACCGGCAGCTTACCGCAAACCCCGTTGTCACGCTCGACAGCGGCAGGCAGGTGGAGCTCTACGACTACCTGCTGACCGCGGACGAGGCAAACTACAACGCGGCGAACATGGCCTACTACCGGCAGTATAATGAGCCGATGAGCCGCGTGTATATCGAGCTGGTCAAAACACGGCAGGCGCTGGCGGCCGCGCTGGGCTTTGCGGGCTATGAGGAGATGGCTTATCAGTACAGCTTTGACCGGGATTTCAGCGTTGAGCAGACGGCGCAGTATCTCAAGCAGATCCGCAGGCTGCTGGTGCCGCTGTACCGGGAACTCGCGGACTACACGGTGGATTACGCCTGGCTGGAAGAGGACGAGCTGCTTGCCGTTTTGCGCCATGCGGTGCAGAGCATGGGCGGCGAGGCGGAGGAAGCCTTTGCCTTCCTGTATGACCATGATCTGTACGACGTGAGCCTGAGCAGCGTGAAAGCCGGGAAATCCTTCCAGACCTATCTGGAGGACTATGCGGCGCCCTTCCTGTTCTTAAATCCCTATGGGGACGATTCGGATATTCTGAGCTTTGCCCACGAGTTTGGCCATTTTCTGGACGCCTATGTCAACTACAACGCCGCCGAGAGCATAGATCTGGCGGAGGTGTACTCGCAGGCTATGGAGTATCTGATGCTGGACTACGCCGGGGAGTTTCTGCCGGAGGATCGGCTTGCCGAGCTGCGCCGGTATAAATGGCTTGACACGCTGGACACCTATGTTCAGCAGGCGTCCTTTGCGGCCTTTGAGCAGGCGGTCTATGCCGCCGAGCCCTCAGAGCTGGACGCGGATTTTTTAAACGCATTGTCCCTGCAAATCGCCATCGACTACGGCTACTATGACGGGTACAGCGAGGAATACTACGCTCTGAGCTGGATCGACATCACCCACTTCTTTGAGCAGCCCTTTTACGTCGTCAGCTACCCGGTGTCAAACGATCTCGCCCTGCAGCTCTGGGAGCTGGAGGCGAGCGAGCGCGGCGCGGGGCTATCTATGTTTCTGGAGATGCTGCCGCGGGAATACTACGGAATGCTGGACAGCGCCGAGGCGGCAGGGCTTCAAAGCCCCTTTGCGCCGGGGCGGATCGAGCAGGTTGCGGAGGATATTCGCGCCAATTTGTGAATATTGACGGAAGAAAATGGGAAACAAACGTGCCGAGGGCAATGTTTTTCTTGCCCTCGGCGCAATTTTGGAGTAAAATACAACATTGGTATGTAAGCCGTGTGCTGCGAAGGGACTGTACGCAGCCTGCGGTGATAAAACGCCCGCCGGTCGGGAGGAGACCGGGAGCCGTTAGCGCCGGGACCCGGAGGGGTTGACGAGGTTGGCAGTGATCGAAAAATTCGGCGGATGCTGCCACGGCTTGCGTGAGCCGTCAGAGGGATTTAAAAAGCAGAATCAACACTGTAACAGAGCGTCCCTCGGCACGCCATGCAGTCCAAGTCATTTTTTGGAGGCAGACTTATGTATAAGATCACAGATCTCTACGATCTGGAGCATACGCTGGCGGCGGACTATCTCCGCGGCTTTACCTACCCTTGGGAAGCGCTCAAGGGCATCAAGGACATGATCCTGGCACTCGGCCCCACGCTCGGGGAGGAGTATGAGGAAGTGAGCGAGCACGTCTGGGTGCACAAGAGCGCGAAGGTGTTTCCCTCGGCGTACCTGGGCGCGCCCTGCATCATCGGCCCCGAGACCGAGGTGCGCCACTGCGCCTTCATCCGCGGCTCTGCCCTCGTGGGCGCAAACTGCGTGGTGGGCAATTCCGTGGAGCTGAAGAACGTGATCCTCTTCGACCATGTGCAGACGCCGCACTATAACTATGTGGGCGACTCGATCCTGGGCTATTACAGCCACATGGGCGCGGGCTCCATCACCTCGAACGTCAAGAGCGACAAAAAGCTCGTTGTCGTCCACAACGGCACGGAGCAGATCGAAACCGGCATCAAGAAGTTCGGCGCCATGCTGGGCGACTATGTTGAGGTCGGCTGCAACAGCGTCTGCAACCCCGGCACCGTCATCGGGCGGCACAGCAACGTCTATCCGACTTCCTGCGTGCGCGGCGTCGTGCCGGAAAACAGCATCTATAAAAACAGCGGCGAGATCGTCGAGAAATATTGACATTCTATCTTGAAAAGGAGAAATTTACCATGCGTGTTGTGATTCAGGACAATTACGATAAAATGTGCAAATGGGCGGCCGACTACATTGTCAGCAAGATCAACGCCCACAAGGAAGAGCGCCCCTTCGTGCTGGGGCTTCCCACCGGCTCCAGCCCCATCGGCGTTTACAAGGAGCTTGTGCGCATGAACAAGGCCGGCGAAGTGAGCTTCAAGAACGTCGTTACCTTCAACATGGACGAATACCTCGGCCTGCCCCATGAGCATGACCAGAGCTACTGGTACTTCATGCACGACAATCTCTTCGACCATCTGGTCGATATGAAGCCGGAGAACATCAACATCTTAAACGGCATGACCGACGATCCCGAGGGCGAGTGCGCCCGCTATGAGGCCAAGATCGCCTCCTACGGCGGCATCGACCTCTTCATGGGCGGCATCGGCGTGGACGGCCATCTGGCCTTCAACGAGCCCTTCACCTCCCTCACATCCCGCACCGGCGTGCGCGATCTGACCACCGACACCCGCATCGTCAACTCCCGCTTCTTCGGGGGCGACCCCGAGAAGGTTCCCGCCCAGGCGCTCTCCGTCGGCATCGGCACCGTGACCGATTCCAAGGAAGTTCTGGTTCTCATCTCCGGCCACAACAAGGCGCGCGCCCTTGCCGCCACGGTAGAAGGCAACGTCAGCCACAAGTGGACCTGCTCCGCGCTGCAGATGCACAACGGCGCCATCATCGCCTGCGATGAGGCCGCCTGCGGCGAGCTGACCGTGGACACCTACAAATACTTCCTCGACATCGAGCGGAAGGAGCGGCTGTAATGGGCAAATATTTCGGGACGGACGGCTTCCGCGGCGAAGCAAACAAGGATCTGACCTTTGAACATGCGGTCAAGATCGGCCGTTTTCTCGGCTGGTACTATGGCGCGCGCGAGGGCAAGAAGGCCAAGGTCGTCATCGGCAAGGATACCCGCCGCTCCTCGTATATGTTCGAGTACGCGCTCTGCACCGGCCTGATGGCCTCGGGCGCGGACGCTTACATCATGCACGTCACCACCACCCCCTCGGTGGCCTACATCACCCGCGTGGATGATTTCGACTGCGGCATCATGATCTCCGCCTCCCACAACCCCTACTACGACAACGGCATCAAGCTTCTCAACGGCAGCGGCGAGAAGATGGATGAGGAGACCATCCTCAAGGTCGAGGAGTACATCGACGGCAAGCTGGAGATCCCCGTCGCCGGCCGGCACGACATCGGCCGCACGGTGGACTATGTGGCGGGGCGCAACCGCTACATCGGCTATCTGATTTCCATGTCCAAGTTCAGCTTCAAGGGCAAGAAGGTCGGCCTCGACGTGGCAAACGGCGCGGCCTGGCAGATCGCCAAGGGCGTTTTTGAAGCACTGGGCGCGAAGGTCTATGTCATCAACGACGATCCGGACGGCTACAACATCAACACCGACTGCGGCTCCACCCATATCGAGCATCTGCAGAAGTTCGTGGTGGAAAAGGGGCTGGACATCGGCTTTGCTTACGACGGGGACGCCGACCGCTGCCTCTGCGTGGATGAGAAGGGCAATGTCGTCACCGGCGACCATATCCTGTACATCTACGGCCTGTACATGAAGGAGCGCGGCAAGCTGCTCAATAACAAGGTCGTCACCACCGTCATGTCCAACTTCGGCCTCTACAAGGCGCTCGACAAGGTGGGCATCGAGTACGAAAAGACCAAGGTGGGCGACAAGTACGTCTATGAGAACATGGTCAAGAACGGCCACCGCATCGGCGGTGAGCAGTCGGGTCACATCATCTTCACCAAGTACGCCACCACCGGCGACGGTATCCTCACGAGCCTCAAGCTGATGGAGGCGATGCTCGCCAAGGGCAAGCCCATGAGCGAGCTGGCGGCTCCCGTGGTGTTCTATCCCCAGGTGCTGAAGAACGTGCGCGTCAAGTCCAAGCCCGACGCGCAGAACGATCCCGACGTGCAGGCGGCGGTGCAGGCCGTGGCGGACGCGCTGGGCGACACAGGCCGCATCCTTGTGCGCGAGAGCGGCACCGAGCCCGTCATCCGCGTCATGGTCGAGGCCGAGAGCGACGAAACCTGCGAAAAATACGTCGACCAGGTCATCGAGGTCATCAAAGCCAAGGGACATTTGGCGTGAATAGAGTTAGTTCTTAGCATCCGGTTTTTGGGAGAAGCGTTTTCTTCCAAAAACGAAATGCTAAAAGCTAAGCGCTTTTTCAAAAAATTCTATCCCCCCCCGGGGCTTGCGCGCGGCGTTTCGCGGCGCTATACTGGCATCACTTCAAAAATCGATTCTATGAGGTGATCCTATGCATATGGCAGACGCGCTGCTGGCGCCCGCTGTGGCGGCGACGATGTATGTGGCCTCCGGCTCCGCCGCCGGGGTGTCCGTTTACAAGCTGAAAAAGGACGAGGAAGCGCAGAAGCTCCCCACCATGGCGGTCACGGCCGCGCTGGTCTTTGCGGGGCAGATGATCAACTATACCATCCCCGGCACCGGCTCCTCGGGGCATATGTGCGGCGGCATGCTGCTCTCGGCGCTCCTCGGCCCCTACGCGGGTTTTTTGTCCATGATCGTGATCCTTGCGATCCAATGCCTCTTCTTCGCCGACGGCGGCCTGATGGCGCTGGGGGCGAACGTGTGGAACATGGCCTTCTACGGCTGCTTCGTGGGCTACTTCCTGCTCTGGCGGCCGATCATGAAGAGCTGCCTCTTCGGCACCGGCAAGGCCGCCCAGCGCGGGCGCATCGTGCTGGCCTCGATCCTCGGCTGCGTGCTCACGCTGCAGCTTGGTGCTTTTTCCGTCGTACTGGAGACCAGCCTTTCCGGCATCACGGAGCTGCCCTTCGGCGCCTTCGTCGCGCTGATGCAGCCGATCCACCTCGCCATCGGGCTTGTCGAGGGGCTCATCACCTCGGCGGTGCTGCTCTTCGTCTATGAATCCCGCCCCGAGCTTCTGCAGGAGCTGGAGGGCGGCGGAGAGGGCAAGCGCTCGCTCAAGGCCACCGTCGCGGTGCTGGCGGTCGTGGCGCTGCTGGTCGGCAGCGGGCTGAGCCTGCTGGCAAGCGCAAACCCCGACGGGCTTGAATGGGCGCTCTTCGGCAACGCCGACGCCGGCTACAGCGAGAACATGGGGCTTGATGAGGAGAGCTTCGGCGTGCAGAGCAAGGCCGCCGATACCGCCGCCGGCATCCAGGAAAAGACCTCCTTCCTCCCAGACTATGCCTTTGCCGACAGCGACAGCCCGGCAGGCACCAGCGTCTCGGGCATTGTCGGCTCCGCCATGGTGGCGGGTGTCGCCGTCCTGATCTGCTTTGCCGGGGGCTTCTTCCGCAAGCGCAGGCACGGTTAATTAAGGCAACACCGCATAATTCGGCGAGAGCGAATTTCGAGAAAAACTGAGTTCTGATGATGGCGCTTTTTTGCAGGAATACTTTGTGTATTGCAAGAAAAAGTGACGAAATCAGAGCGCAGTTTTTCCGAAAGCGGTGCTGCCTTAAGTTTTCAGACTGCAAGGAATCTCTCTCCCGCGTGGATTTGGCGGGAGAGAGATTCTTTGTCGCTTATCTTGCAAACGCAGCGAGAAAAGGCTATAATAGAAAAAAGATTTGATACAATGGAACGAACCCTATGAACAAGATGGAAAAGGCGCTGCATGAGCTTGGGGAAATGGACGAGCTCGCGGCGCAGGCCTCGCCCATTCACCGGCTGCACCCGGCGGCGAAGCTTTTGAGTACAATTGCATACATTCTGCTCGTCGTCTCCTTCCACAAGTACGATCTGAGCGGGCTTGTCCCCATGCTGCTGTGGCCGGTGCTGCTGTTTCAGGTGAGCGGCATCGAAGTGCGAAGCTGCTTTGTGAAGCTGCGCATCGTGCTGCCGCTGGTGATGGCGGTGGGGCTTTTTAACCCCTTCCTTGACCGCGCGCCGCTGCTGTATCTGGGGGGCGTTCCCGTCTCCGGCGGCGTGGTGTCGATGCTGACGCTGATGGGAAAGGGCGTGTTGTGCCTGATGGCCTCCTTCCTTCTCATGGCGACGACGCCGATCGACTCTCTCTGCGCGGCGCTTCGGCGGCTGCATGTGCCGGGGCTGCTGGTGACGCTGCTGCTGCTGACCTACCGCTATGTCGGCGTGATGACCGAGGAGCTTGCCGTGATGACCGACGCCTACCGTCTGCGAGCGCCGGGGCAGAAGGGCATCCACGTTTCCGCCTGGGGCTCCTTCCTGGGTCAGCTTTTGCTCAGGAGCATGGACCGCGCGCAGGAGCTATACAGCAGCATGCTCCTGCGGGGCTACCATGAGCATTTTCATTATGCCGACATTCGCCCTTTCTCGGTGCGGGACGCGGCGTATCTGCTGCTGACGGTTGCGGCGCTGGGGCTTATGCGCTTTGTGCCGGTGGCAAGTCTTGTCGGCGCCCTGTTTGTGAGGTGAGCGGGATGATCGAATTTCAGCATGTGAGCTTTGCCTATGAAAAGGGCAGGCCGGTTTTGGAGGATATTTCCTTTGCCATCGGCAGGGGGGAGGCCGTGGGGCTGATCGGCGCAAACGGCGCGGGCAAATCCACGGTGATGAAGCTGCTGCTGGGGCTTTTGACTCCCGGCGAGGGGAAGATCCTCGTAGACGGGGAGGAGGTCAACAAACAGAGCCTCGCGCACATCCGGCGCAAGCTGGGCTTTGTGCTGCAAAACTCCGACAACCAGATGTTCATGCCCACCGTGTATGAGGACATGATCTTCGCGCCGCTCAACTACGGCCTGAGCCGGGAGGAGGCGGAGGCGCGGGTGGACGCGGTGCTTGCGCGCCTCGGCCTCACGGAACTCAAGCACCGGCATAACCACCGCATTTCCGGCGGCGAAAAGCGCATGGCCGCCATCGCCACCATCCTCGCCATGGAGCCGGAGGCGATATTGATGGACGAGCCTTCCGCCGCGCTCGACCCGTATAACCGCCGTGTGGTCATCAACACGATCCGGGAGCTTACGCAGACCAAGCTCATCACCTCCCACGATTTGGATATGATCCTCGACACCTGTGAGCGGGTGATCCTGCTCTCAGACGGTCACATCGCGGCGGACGGGAAGACCGAGAGCATTCTGCATGACCAAAACCTGCTGGAAGCGCACCGGATGGAGCTTCCGTTTCGCTACGCAAGATAAGGAGGGAAAAACCATGTCAATTGAGAGCATCATGATGCGCCTTGCCTTCAAGCGCGGCGACGATAAGCGCGACGCGGGGCTGACGGTTCCGGCGGATGTGCGCCGCGTGGTGGACATCCCCTACGGGGCGGACAAAAAGTGGAACCTGCTGGACGTGTACCGCCCGAAGGACGCAAAGGGCAGGCTCCCCGTGATCGTGAGCGTGCACGGCGGCGGCTGGGTCTACGGCGACAAGGATCACGTCCTCGGCCACGTCTTCCACTGCAATATGCGCCTGGACGCCGCCGCGCAGTGCAACCGCGACGAGTGCGAGTATTTTAAGAGCTTCTGCTAAAGCGCCTGTGAAAAAACGAAAGTTTTTTCACAGGCGCAGTTTTGCGTTTTGAGATACGAAGCGATAAAGGTCAGCGTTTTTCTGACCCTGTTCAATTCCCCTGTACGGCGTCCACCAAGGCCTCATCGCCGCGGACGAACCAGCCGTCACTGTAGATCAGCTGCAGCGTGAAGCTGTGGTCGGCGTAGTATTCCGATGCGCGGGAGAAAACATCACTTGCCGCGCTGTCGATGGCCTCCTGCACGATCTCCGGGCGGTAGAAGCCCTCCTCGTCGCAAAGCTCGCGGTAGGTCCGTTCATTGCCAAGGCGCGCAAGCTCCGTCTCGGCGCGCTCGCGTAGCGCCTGCTCAAGCGCGGGAATGCTCAGCGAGCGGAGATACACGTCCTGCTCCCCGCGATCGCCCACCACGCGGCTCTCGCCCTCCAGGTGGTAGGAGTAGCTGCTGCGCAGGGCGTTGAAGGTCATGGCGCCCAGCAGATCATCGGGCTGCGCTTCCAGCCCCAGACTGCTGTACCCGTCCAGCATGGCGTAAAACTGCTCGTAATTGTCCAGCTCCAGCGCGTCGAAGAAGCTCATCACCGACTCCTGCGGGTCGGGATGCCCCAGGAAGGGCAGCACCGTGCTGACCGACATGGCGGGAACCAGCCCGCCATGCGCGGCGGGGGAGAGATCCATCACGGCGATGCCGCCGGTGCCCAGCGCCAGCAGCAGAGACAGCACGCTTGCGAGCAGGCGCTTGCGGCGCAGCTTACGCCGCCCGAATGCGGAGAAGACGAACAGCAGCCCGAACAGGAGCGCGATTCCGATCCAAACAAGCGGCGAGACGGCGACGGCGGGCGCCGCCGCTTCGGGCGTCAGTGTCGGCGCGGCAGTGGGCGTCGGCTCCGGGACGGAGAGCCCCGGCTCCGCCTGTGCGATAAGTCTCGGCAGCTTGAGATCGCGCAGCGCAAGCTCCGCCGCGCCCTCGGCGGGCTGACGGTGATCCAGCTCATACTGGGCGTAATCACACATCAGCGTGCAGAACTCCGCCAGCACCTGATAGGCGTTGTGCAGCCCGTCGGTGAAGCAGACGATCAGGATCGGCTCATCGGTGTAGACGATGGCGCAGTCGTTCATGTGCAGCGTCTGATCCTCCCAATAGCCGTACTTGTGCGCGATCTCATAGCGCCGTTCGCTGCGGCGGAAATACTCCGTGGGTTCGGCCCGCTTCATGCAGTCAATGACGCCGGGGTAGCGCTCCTGATTGTCATAGAGTTCAGTCAGGCAGTGGATCATCTGGCGCGGCGTGAAGAAGTTGTTTACATAGTACTGGGGGTCTACGGTGTCCGCGTCCTCGCCCATCAGCGGGGCGATATAGCGCCGGTAGCTGCGATAGCTGCCGTAGCCCACATAGTTCCAGAGAACCCGGGCATACTCATTGTCAGAGTGAATGATGCTGCCCTCCTGGAGCTGCCTGTAAGTCAGACCGCCGATCAGCGTTTCAAAGGAGATCTCGCCCTCGTAGACCTTTTCGGCCACCGCCATGTTCAGCGGCACCTTGTACATGCTGGCGGAGACCATATACTGGTCGGGGTTAAAATAGTGCTCCTCTCCGGTGACGGCGTTGCGGTAGCCGTAGGCGGCGCTGTGTTCCCCGATGCCGAGGCGCGTGTTAAAGTCCGCCACGACCTCGTCCCAGCTCTTCCCGGCAAAACGGGGATCGTCCTCGGCGTAAGCGGCGGGGACGAGGGACAGCAGCATACACAGCATCAGCGCGGCGGACAGCAAGGTTTTCAGCAGCTTCATGGTCTTCTCCCAAACAAAACAGGTAAGTCCATTCTACCACGCTTCGACCGTTTTGCAAGGAATTTCGACAGGAAGTATAACGAAGAAAAAATGAAAAGGAATATTCATTCAGTGGCCACTGACCACTGGCCACTGGCCACTCTTTCCCTTGCCGCAGGCAGCTTCTTATGCTATAATCATGCCACAAAAAACTTGCATTGGAGGAAAACAATGGATCACAAGAGCATTCCGACCCGCGATCAGGTGCCGGAGGAATTTACCTGGAACCTCAGGGATATGTATGACAGCGACGAGAAGTGGCTGGAAGAGTATGAAGCGCTCAAGCAGATGCCCGAGCGTCTGGCTGCGTATCAGGGCAGGCTGGGTGAGAGCGCGGAGACGCTGCTGCGCTATTTCCGCCTGGAGGACGAGCTGGAACTGCGCCTGAGCATGCTCTACGGCTACGCAAGCTGCAAGGCCGACCAGGACAGCGCCAACGGCTTTTATCAGGATATGCGCGGAAAGGCCGTCGCCACGCTGGTAGCGGTCTCCAGCGCGTCCGCCTTTGCCGCGCCTGAGATCATGGCGATCGACGAGGATCGGCTCAATCTCTTCTATATCGCCCAGCCGGCGCTGGAGACCTATCGCCGCAGCCTCTACCAGATCCGCCGCCGCGCAGCGCACATCCTCACGCCCGCCGAGGAACGGCTGCTCGCCGCCGCCGGGGAGATGTCCGACGCGCCGGACAACATCGGCAACATCCTGCGCGACAGCGACATGAGATTCCCCGACGCCGTGGACGGCGAGGGCAATCTCCACCCGCTCACCAACGGCTCCTACGGCGTCATCATGGAGAGCAGCGACCGCGCCCTGCGCCGGGACGGCTTTGAGAAGATGTACGGCCGCTACGAGGAAATGAAAAACACCCTCGCCGCGACGCTGGACGCGCAGTTTAAGCAGTTGTGCTTCTTTGCCCGGGCGAGAGGCTACAAAACCACGCTGGAGGCGTCTCTTGATCGCACCGAGGTGCCCGCCGAGGTCTATACCAGGCTCATCGAGGCCGTACACGCGAATCTCGACAAGCTGCACCGCTATGTTGCGCTCAGAAAGAAGCTTCTCGGCGTGGACGAGCTCCACATGTATGACATCTACACCCCCGTCGTTGCTGACAGCGCCCGCAAGATCCCCTTTGACGAGGCAAAGGACACGGTGCTGGAAGCCCTCGCGGTACTTGGGGAGGACTATACGGCGCTCCTGAAGGAGGGCTTTGAAAACCGCTGGATCGACGTGTATGAAAACGTGGGCAAGCGCGCCGGCGCCTATTCCTCCGGCACCGCCCGCCCGCACCCCTACGTCCTCTTGAATCAGAAGGACACGCTCGACAGCATGTTCACCCTCGCCCACGAGATGGGGCACGCCCTGCACAGCTATCACAGCTGCAAGTACCAGCCCGTCTGCACCAGCGACTATGTGATCTTTGTGGCGGAGGTGGCCTCTACCTGCAACGAGGTGCTGCTCATGCGTTATCTGCTGGGGAAAACCACGGACAAGAAGGAGCGCGCCTACCTCGTCAACCACTTCCTCGATCAGTTCAAGGGTACCATCTATCGCCAGACCATGTTTGCGGAGTTTGAGCTGATGATGGGCAGTATGTCCGAAAACGGCGAGACCCTGACCGCCGAGAGCCTGAGTGAAAAGTACCTCGCCCTCAACAAGTGCTACTACGGCCCGGACATGGTCTCCGATCCGCAGATCGCGCTGGAGTGGGCGCGTATCCCGCATTTCTTCTACAACTACTACGTCTTTCAGTACGCCACCGGCTTCTCCGCCGCTGACGCCATCGCCAATCGCATCCTCTCGGAGGGCGAGAGCGCCGTTCGTGACTACAAGCGCTTCCTCTCCGGCGGCAGCAGCGCAGACCCCATCGCGCTTTTGAAGATCGCGGGCGTGGATATGTCCACACCCGACCCGGTCAACTCCGCCCTCGCCCTCTTCGGGGAACTGGTGGAGGAGATGGAGAAGCTGACCGCCTGACGAGTGGTCAGTGGTCAGTGGCCAGTGAATAGTGATGCTGTACCGTTCAGCCTGAAAGGAGGAAAAAATGAAGCAGAAGGAATTGCAGAATGTTGTCAGAGCGCTCTCGTTGCTGCTTGTGATTCTCATGTGTCTTTCTACACTGATTTTGCTGAAAAGCAGACAGAGCAGCTACCAGAGTTATTTCGACTATCATCAGGGCGGAAAACCGATAACGGTGGAATTTCTGGGGGAGATGGACACATACAAGACGGTAATGCGCTTCGTTAACATCAGCCTTTCTGTGCTGGCGATTGGCAACGGGCTTGCTTTGAGCCGTGTGCAGATGCCCCCTCTGAAGAAATGCATCATTTTAATCCTTGTTCTTTGCGTTTTCTTCGTTGTTCCCGAAGTCGCCTGCCATTTTGATCCGACTTCAGATGCGGTTGTCAACTATATTGATGTTCCAATCATAACGGGCGTTCTTTTGGTGCTTTCCTATTTGGCGGGACTATTCCGTTCAAGGCGGGAGAGGCAAGAAAATTGCTGAGCGCCCGCGCCGCCACATGAAAGACATCAGCGCTGAAAAACCCGCAAAGCCTTGCAAAAAGCCGACTCTACTGAGAGTAGAGTCGGCTTTTTGCGTATTCTACTGCGTAAAAGGGAGGTGTAGGACGCGAGAGAGCCAGAGTATCTTGCCGTTTGCGGCGGCGCTGGCTATAATAAACGCAGAACGCCGCTCGGCGGCACCGCGAAAGGATGGAGCTAAGAATATGAGCTTTGCTGTCTTGACGGATACATCCGGCAATCTTCCCGATCAGGAGATCAGGGATCATAAACTGCATGTCATCCCCTTTACCTATATTTATGACGGGCAGGAGCATACCTGCCTGGATACCGAGAGCTTTGACGCGGAGGATTTCTACGGCCGCATCAAGCGCGGCCTACAGGTCACGACCTCGCAGATCTCTCCCCAGCAGTACATGGACTTTTTTGAGCCCTTTGTCCGTGAGGGGCAGGATGTGATCTATGTCGCCATGTCCTCGGGCATCTCCGGCTCCTGCAACTCCGCCCGCATCGGCGCGGAAATGCTGCGGGAGACCTACCCGGAGCGCACGGTCGCCGTCATCGACACGCGCGGCGCCGCGCTGGGGGAGGGCATCATTGCGCTGCTGGCAAGCGAGCTGCGCGATCAGGGCGTGGATACGGCGGAAGCCGTTGCCATTCTGAAGGAGCATGTGGAGCGTATGTTCAACGTCTTCACCGTGGACGATCTGATGCACCTGCGCCGCGGCGGAAGGCTCTCCAACCTCTCCGCGATCGTGGGCACGGTGCTGAACATCAAGCCCCTGCTCAAGGGCAGCGAGGAGGGCAAGATCGTCGCCTTCGGCAAGCTGCGCGGACGCAAAAAGTCCGTAGAGGCGCTGGCCGCCATCTATGATAAGCTGGTGCTGAACCCGGAGGAGCAGGTCGTCGGCGTGGTGCACGCCGCCTGCAAAGAGGATGCGGAGTACCTGGTGGAGCTGATAAACCGCAGCCATCCGCCCAAGCGCATCCTGCTTGCCGATTATGAGCCGGTCACCGGCTGCCACGTCGGCCCCGGGGCGCTGGCGCTCTTTTTCGAGAGCGAGGAGGGCGTGCGCGGCTACGGCAACGAGGGCATCACCGGCGGCCTCAAGGAGGCCATGAAGGTGGGCGAAAACGCCCTCAAGGGCATTACCGGCACCGAGACCTTCAAAAAGACCAGCCGCCTTGTGAGCGAGAACGCGAAGAAGGCCGCCGAGACCGCCAAGCGCGTGGGCGGCAGCGCCGCCGCCTCGATCAGCGAGAAGCTCAGGGATCTAACCAACCGCGACGGGAAATGATAGAACGGAGCTGTTGCAAAACAGGGCTTAGCTGCAGAAATGACGGTTCTGCCGTAGGGGAGGGGCTTGCCCCTCCCGGCGGTACTATGTTATTATTTATAGGCAATGTACGGCACAATCGTAGCTTTTTGCGATTGCGCCGTACATTTTTGCGAGTTTATATATTTGCGTGCGCGGGAGGGGCAAGCCAACTGCTCCCCGGTCTCGGCACTGACATAGACGGTCACGGCCTGACCGTCCGCGTCCTCGCAGAAGAAGGCGTAGCAGGGGACGTCCCGCTGTCCTTCACTTTTGCAGATGAGCTTTCGCGTCTCACGCAGGTTCAGCCCCTCCGGCAGTGCCTGCGCGGCCTGCTCCTCGTCCACTGTCCAGCTTACATTAAGCTTCTCGCTGCAGTAGTTTTCGGCGTTGTAGCTGAAAATGGAGCCGTCGTCGAGCGCGACGGCGATTTTTACGCAGTTTTCCGGGCAATCCGCCCCGTCCTGATTCGCGCAGTAGCAGAGGGAGAGCACCGTGCCGCTGTTTTCCTCCCCGGCGGGGGAGAGACCCTCGAAGCCCTGGGCGGCGAGAAAGTCCTCCGCGATTTTGCGCGCATCCCGCGTGTCGATCTCGGCCTCGCTCACAAGGCGCGACTGCGCCATGCTGTCCACGCCGCAGCGGCTCACGCAGAGGAAGCAGTCCTCGTAGCGGTAGCAGCGGCGACCCTCGCTCCCCTCGTAGCGATAGAGAAGCGTCAGCTCCTCCGGCGCGGCGCCGACAAAATCCGCCGCGGCAGAGAGCATTTCGTCCTCGGTCAAGAACCCTGCGCGGCTCTTCTTCTCAAAGCCGTAGCGCCCGTCGTAGGCGAAGTCCTCGCGCGGCGCAAGCCCCGCCTGGTAGTCGAGCAGGCGCGCGGACAAGAGCTCCTTCGGCGCGTCCTCCACGTTGGGAAGCCGCTTCTCCCGCTCGTCAAAGCGCAGATCCCCGGCGTTCACGTCCTCCTGCATCGCGCGCAGGTTCTCCGCAAAATCTGCTGCCGCCGCCGAAAGTGCGCGCAGGTGCCCCACGTCCTCATCCGTAAAGCCCTCGCGCGCGGCCCCGGGGCAGAGGGAGATCGCGTAATCGCCCGCCACGTTTAAGAAGGCGGAAAGCTCCTCCAGCTCCTGTGTGGCGAAGGGCAGCGCCAGCATCGCGCCCTCGGCGGCGCTGGCCTCGGCGTAGGCTTCCCCGCAGATGCGCGCGCACATGCCGCCGCTCGTGGCGTAGACGCTTTTGCCCAGCGCCTCGGAGAGCGCGCCCACCGCGCGCACGGTCTCCTCAAAGGCGCGGGCGGAGACGTGCAGCGTGTCCGTGCGGTGGTAGGCCAGCCCCGCGTTTTTTGCCGCGCCCCAGCCACCCAGCGCCGTCACCGCCGCGAGCGCGTAGCTTGTGAGAATGATCTTATATTTTCGCCTCATAAAAAACACCTCTTCTGGAATAGTGTGTCCCAAAAGAGGTTGTTTTTTGATTTGAAAAAATTGCTATTTCGCTGCGGACGCGCAATGCCTGTCCCTACGAGCCTTTATCTCAGCTTTTCCACGGCAACGCGCAGACGGCGCAGGGTCTCGTCCTTACCGAGGATGCGGCAGATCTCCACCGCGCCGCCGGGGGTGACGGCTTTGCCGGCGGCCGCGATGCGCACAGGCCACATGACCTTCGCATTCTTTGCGCCCATGCCCTCGGCAAGCTTCACCATGACGTTGAGGATGCTCTCATCGTCCCAGGTCTCCAGCGCCTCAAAGAGCGGGATCACCTTTTCCAGTACCTCGAGGGAGGAAGCCTCATCGGACTTGGACTTTTTGTGCACAAAAAGCTCGGTGCCGTACGCCGGCAGAGAATCGAAGAAGTCCAGCTTCTCGGGGATCTCGGTCAGCACCTCGGTGCGCTGCTGCAGCAGGGCAGCGATGGCGGCGGGGTCGATCGCGGGATTCTTCACCGCCTGACGGATATAGGGCTCCGCGACCTTGGCAAAGGCCTCCGGCGACATGGCGCGGATATACTCGCTGTTAAAGTGGCGAAGCTTCTCGATGTCGAAGATGGCGGGGGACTTGGAGATGCCGCTCATTTCGAACACGTCCTTGAGCTCGTCCAGCGAGAAAATCTCCTGCTCACCGCGGGGACTCCAGCCCAGCAGCGCCACATAGTTGAGCACCGCCTCGGTCAGATAGCCCTGCGCGATCAGATCCTCATAGGAGGGGTCGCCGTGGCGCTTGGACATCTTGTTGTGCGCATCGCGCATAACCGGGGAGCAGTGCACATAGGCCGGCACATCCCAGCCGAAGCCCTGATACAGCAGGTTGTACTTCGGCGCGCTCGAGAGATATTCGCTGCCGCGCACGACGTGGGTGATGCCCATCATGTGATCGTCCACCACGTTTGCAAAGTTGTAGGTGGGCAGGCCGTCCCGCTTCATGAGCACCTGGTCGTCCAGCGTGCTGTTTTCCACCGTGATGTCACCGAAAATCTCGTCGTGGAAGGTGGTTGTCCCCTCGTGGGGGATGCGCTGGCGAATGACGAAGGGCTCACCGTTTGCGGCGCGGCGATCGGCCTCCTCGCGCGAGAGGGCGCGGCAGGGATCGTCGCCCCGGTCAAACTCGCCGGAATCCTCCTCGCTCTCGGTCTTTTCGCAGAAGCAGCGGTAGGCGTGGCCGCGCTCGATCAGCAGCTCCGCGTACTTGCCGTAGAAGGGTCTGCGCTCGGTCTGGATATAGGGCGCCACAGGGCCGCCCACATCCGGGCCTTCGTCGTGATCGAGCCTGCACTCGGTGAGGGTCTTGTAGATCACGTCCACCGCGCCCTCGACGAGACGCCCCTGATCGGTGTCCTCGATGCGCAGGATGAAGGTGCCGTTTGCGTGGCGGGCGATCAGCCAGGTGTAGAGCGCGGTGCGCAGGTTGCCGACGTGCATATATCCGGTGGGAGAGGGGGCAAAGCGTGTGCGTACCTTCCCCTTGGGAATGCGCGCCTCCATCTCCTCAAACCATGTCATGTCCATTTCCGAATCTCCTTTCCATGCAGTCTCCCTATAGGAAACTGACCGGTTACATCATATTTTACATTTTCCCTGTTGTCAAGATGCATTTCTTTTGCTAAAATACTATTTTAGCAATAAGTTGCGAAATAACACTGCTGATGAGGTGGATTTATGGATACGATCAACGCGCCTGCAAAGAAGGTCATGCTCTCCGGCATCAAGCCCACCGGCGATCTGACGCTGGGCTCTTATCTGGGCGCTATCAAAAACTGGGCGGAGCGCGCCGAGCTGTTTGACTGCTACTATTTTATGGCGGATCTGCACGCCCTCACCACGCGCAACAACCCCGCCGATCTGCGCCGCCGCACGCTTGAGCAGCTTGCGCAGTATGTGGCCTGCGGCCTTGACCCGGAGAAGAACACGCTCTTCATTCAGTCCCATGTCCCCGCCCACGCGGAGCTGGGCTGGGTGCTCAACTGCTACACGATGTTCGGGGAGCTGAGCCGCATGACCCAGTTTAAGGACAAGAGCGCCAAGAACGCCGACAACATCAACGGCGGCCTCTTCACCTATCCCTCGCTGATGGCGGCGGATATTCTGCTCTACCAGCCGGATTTCGTCCCCGTGGGCGACGATCAGAAGCAGCATGTGGAGCTTACGCGTGACGTGGCGCAGCGCTTCAACAATCTCTACGGCGAGACCTTCAAGGTGCCCGAGCCCTACATCCCCAAGGTGGGCGCGCGTGTGATGGATCTGCTCGACCCGCACAGCAAAATGTCCAAGTCGGACGAGGTGGGCAACGGCCGCGTCTGCCTGATGGACAAGCCCGAGGACATTGCCCGCAAGTTCAAGCGCGCCGTCACCGACTCCGACACGGAGCGCTGTGTGCGCTATGACCCGGAAAACAAGCCCGGCGTCGCCAACCTCATGAGCATCTATGCCGCCGTCACCGGCGAGAGCTTTGAGGAGATCGAGCGGGAGTTTGACGGAAAGGGCTACGGCGTCTTCAAGCCCGCCGTGGGCGAGGCCGTCATCGAGACCCTGCGCCCCATCCGCGAGGAGGCGACCAAGATCATGAAGGACAAGGCCTATCTCGAAAATCTCTGCAAGAACGGGGCGGAGCGCGCTTCCTACATTGCGAACAAAACACTGCGCAAGGTCTATAAGAAGGTGGGACTGGTCGCCCGCTGAAATCGGAGTAAGATAGAATGTTTCCAAACCTGAGTTTATGGCTGCGGCTGCTGCTGGCAGCGGCCACAGCGCTTTCCGTCTCCTGGTTGGCGACGCCGCCGGTCAAGCGTTTTGCCGAGTCCATCGGGGCGATGGACGTGCCGAAGGACGAGCGCCGCGTGCACAACCACCCGATCCCGAGGATGGGCGGGCTTGCGATCTTTCTGGGCTTTGTGCTGTCCATGCTGCTGTTTGTGGACATGTCCACCCAGATCACGGGTCTGCTGCTTGGCACGGTGATCATCGCGGTCATGGGCGCGGTGGACGATATCGTCAGCCTCAACGCCTGGGTCAAGCTCCTGGGGCAGCTTCTGGCGGGGATCGTGGCGATCCGCTGCGGCATCGTGGTGGACGCGGTCTCCAACTTCGGCCCCGCCGGCGGCACCACCTTTCTGGATACGAACTGGCTCTCGATCCCGCTCACGCTGCTCTGGATCGTGGCCTGCACCAACGCGGTGAACCTCATCGACGGGCTGGACGGGCTTGCTGTGGGCGTGTCCACCATCAGCAGCCTGACGATGCTGGTGGTGTCCATCTTTGTGGCGGAGCCCTCGGTTTCGCTGATCCTCGCGGCGCTGACCGGCGCCTGCCTGGGCTTCATGCCCTATAACCTCAACCCCGCCAAGATCTTCATGGGCGATGTGGGCAGCCAGATGTTGGGCTTCGTGCTCTCCACGGCCTCCATCATCGGCCTGTTCAAGTTCCATGCGATCATCAGCTTTCTGGTGCCGCTGCTGGCGCTGGCGGTCCCCCTGGCGGATACGGCCTTTGCCTTCGTGCGCCGCCTTGCTCACGGGCAGAGCCCCTTCCACGCCGACCGGGGCCATTTTCATCACAGACTGCTGGCCATGGGCATGAGCCAGAAGCAGGCGGTCGCCGTGCTGTACGGCGTGTCCGCGGTGCTGGGGCTGATCGCGGTGCTGATGACCGGCGAGAGCGTGGCGCTGCGCATCGGCTGCATCGTTGCGGCCTTCGCCATCTCCATCACGGTCTGGATTTTCGTGTTCCGCTGTCTGCCGAAGCAGAGCCAGACGGAAAAGGAGAAATGAGCATGGGGCATTGAAAAACTACGTTTTTCAATGCCCCGGTTTTGCGTTTTAAGATTCGTGCGGAAGGTTGGTTTTAACCCATTCTCCTCAACACGCAAAACTATAATAAGACCATTGCGCCCATCATGATGAGCAGCTCCTCGTCCCCGCTTTCGCGGTAGAGCAGGTAGAGGATCAGCAGAAGCAGCAGATCCTCGGTCTCCAGACCGTCCCGCGCGCCGGGCAGAAAACGCCCCAGCAGCTCTGTGATCCCGCCCCGCCGCTTCGCGGGCGGCGTCGGCGGCGGCACAAAGACCGCGGGGCGGGCCGCCGGGCCGTCCTCGACCCACTCGACGCGCCCGCTGTTTCCCTGATAGCGCTTATACATCCGAGCCTCCGCCTTCTCCGTCGCCCATGGCCATGCGGGCAAGCTTCGCCATCCGCGCAAGCTTTACCGCCCGATCCACCTTGCCCCGCCGCTTCTCCGAGAGCCAGGGCTTCATGGCCTCCAAAAGCGCCTGGGCGTCGTCCCTGCCGCCGCCTGTCATGCCCTGCAGCATGGCGGCGAGCCCCGCGGGCGGCGCCTCCGCCGCTTCGTCTGTGCCGCCCATGAGCGATTTTGCCAGATCGGCGATCCGGTTCATCTGCTCCGGGTCACCCAAAATGCTGTTTAACTGCTCCTCAAAGTCACTCACGGCGGCATCACCCCTACTTTTCCATCAGTTTTTTAAGCTGCTGCGCCAGGCGTTTGCCCTCCTCGGTCGCAAGGAGGCTGCCCAGCATGTTCTGTATCGCCTTCTGATCGCCGCTCTGCGCGGCCTGACGGATGGCATTTGCGTCCAGCATCTGCCCGAGACGCTTTCCGTCGGCGGAGTCCGCGAGCTTTTTGAGCTCCCCGGTTTTCCCGCGCCGCTGCAGCTCTTTGCCCAGTGCTTCCAGATCCTGCATTGAGCCACTTCCTTTCCGCACCATCCTATGCGCGACACGAACAAAAGATTCCAGACAGGAGAAAAGCCATGAAAGCTGCCGTCTTTTCCGATACCCACAGCAACACCGCCCTGATGGTGGAGGCCGTGCGCCGCTGCCGCCCGGACTGCGTGATCCATCTGGGCGACCATGACCGGGACACCGATATTCTGCGCCGGGAGTTTCCCGAGATCCCGCTCTATAACGTCTGCGGCAACTGCGATTTCGGTGCCACGGCGCCCTTGCGCGATGTGGTGCAGCTGGGGCCGGTGAAGGCCTTCATCACCCACGGCCATGCCTATAACGTAAATTACGGCGTGACAAACCTCGTCTACGCCGCGCAGGAGGCCGGGGCGCAGCTCGCCATGTACGGGCACACCCACGTTCCCGACTATCAGGAGTGCGGCGGCGTGCAGGTTATAAACCCCGGCACCGCCGGCAAAGGCCGCCATCTCACCTGGGCGCTTGTGACTGTGTTCGACAACGGCGGCATCGTCTGCGAAATCAAAGATCTGTGAGTCCGGGGCAGGGAAAAAACGTCAAAATTCCCGCTGTCTCCCGTAGGGGCGGCTCAGCCGCCCGCGCGGCGAGGCCCAATATATAGGCGAAAAGCACGGCGAAGTCGTAATAAACTACAAATTCGCCGTGCTTTCTCTGCAAAAATGTTCTGCTGTACTGCCGGGCGGCTGATAGCGACGCAAAGCTAGTCCTTTAGGGCCGCCCCTGCGAGTTCAGAGACTTTTTTCACATCCCCTAATGCTTATTCTGCTGTAATTCCCGCGCATTTGCGGATGGCATCGAAGGTCTCCGGGCTTAGATCGTGCTCGATCTTGCAGGCATCCTCCCGCGCGGTTTCGGGGCTCACGCCCAGCTTCATCAGAAGCTGCGTCAGCACCTTGTGCCGTTCGTAGATGCTCGCGGCAATGGCCATGCCCTTATCCGTCAGGGTAATCAGACCGTCGTGGCTCATGGTGATATAGCCGTTTTCACGCAGACGCTTGGTGGCGTAGCTGACGCTGGGTTTGGTAACGCCGAGCTGCCCCGCGATGTCGATGGAGCGAATGTAGCCGTGCTTCTCCTTCATCATCAGCATGGCCTCCAGATAATCCTCAGCGGCTTTCTGAATCTTCATGTGGGATCACCACCCTGCTTTATTATGGTACCCACAGTGTACCAGCTTTCCCGGAAAAAAGCAAGCCCGATTACCATATCATGTCAAAGGCAGAAAAGCGCCACATAGCCGCCCAGCAGATGCTCCGCGCCGAACTGTGCCATCGTCATGCGGCAATCCTCCAGTCCGTCAGCGACGTTGAAAAAGCGGAAATCCCCCTCGGGGCAGCGCATATACATGACAAAGTGGGGCTCTCTGCCCTCCCAGTAGCGGAAAACCCCGGCGGCGCTGACCGCGGCGGCGCGGAGCGCGTCCTCGCGCCCGGTGGTTTCGCGCGCTTGGGGCAGATATTTTGTGAGATACAGACGCAGCGCGCGCATGGAGGTTGGCCCCGGCATGTTCACCCGGTGCAGGCTCTCCAGTTCCGCGCAGATCTGTGACAGCGGCGCGTCCTGCCCCAGAAAATGGCGCAGATTGTACACCGCGACCGGGCCGCAGCCGTTCCAGGACAGCGGCATCCCGCGATAGCGGAATTCGGTGAAAAAGTCCTGATCGGCAATGAATCCATCTGCTGTCAGCCCTAAGTGCTGCAATCCGTCTCAGCTCCCTTCGTGCCTGTAGCTTACCACGAACGCGGTGTTTTTACAAGATGCGGAAAAGGGCTTTGCAATAGGGAAAATGTGTTGTATAATAATGAAATCGACATAAACGAGGTGTTCTCTATGGATCGCAATCAAAAAATCGTGCGTACCAGTATACTCGGCATCGGGGCGAACCTTGTGCTGGTCGTCTTCAAGCTGATCGTGGGTCTGGCCGCAAACTCCATCGCCGTCATTCTCGACGCGGTGAACAATTTGAGCGACGCCCTCTCCTCTCTCATCACCATCGTCGGCATGCGCCTTGCCGGGCGCAAGCCGGATAAGAAGCACCCCTTCGGTCACGGGCGCATCGAGTACCTGACCGGGATGCTGATCGCGGTGCTGGTGCTCTTCGCAGGTCTGACCTCCCTCAAGGAGTCGGTGGAGCAGATCATCCACCCGGAAGATACCAGCTACACCGCCGTCTCCCTTGTCGTGATCGCGGCAGCGGTGCTCGTAAAGCTGCTGATGGGGCGCTATGTGAAGAAGGTGGGCGAGGAGCTCAACTCCCAGACGCTCGTCGCCTCCGGGTCGGACGCCTCCTTTGACGCGGTGCTCTCCATTGCAACCCTGGTCGGCGCTCTGGTGAATATGCTCTGGGGGCTTCAGCTTGAGGCCTGGCTCGGCGCGGTGATCTCCGGCTTCATCATCAAGGCGGGCGTGGAAATGCTGCTCGAGGCGCTCAGCAGCATCACCGGCGAGCGCCCGGACAGCGAGCTGAGCGAGAAGCTGCGCGAGGCCGTGTGCGGCTATGAGGAGGTGCGCGGGGCGTATGACCTTGTGATGCACAACTACGGCCCGACGAACATCATCGCCTCCGTCCATATCGAGGTGGACGACGATATGACCGCGCGGGAGATCCACCGCCTGACGCGGCAAATCTCTTCGGACATTTACCAGCAGTTCGGCATCATCCTGACCGTGGGCATCTACGCCTCCGGCACCGGCAGCGACAAGAGCGCCGCCATGCGCACCCAGCTCGCCAAGCTCCTGCGGGAGTACCCGGCGGTGCTGCAGATGCACGGCTTCTTCGTGGACGAGGAGAAAAAGCGCGTCATGTTCGATCTGATCTTCGACTTTTCCGCCGACGCGAAGGCGGTCTGCGGGGAAATTCACGAAAAGCTCAAAGCCCTCTGGCCGGAATATCAGATCGATATAGTTCTTGACACCGACTTCAGCGACTAAAGGAAACACGCTATGTACAAACCTCTTGCAGACGAGATTCGCCCCGCGTCGCTGGACGATGTGGTGGGGCAGCGGCACATCCTCGGGCGAAACGGGATGCTGCGGCGCATTGTGGAGAGCGGGCAGATCCCGAACATGATTTTCTACGGTCCCTCCGGCACCGGCAAGACCACGGTCGCGCGCATCATTGCCGAGCGCACGAACCGCACGCTGCGCAAATTAAACGCCACCACCGCCGGCATCGCGGACGTCAAGCGCATCATCGACGAGCTGGACACCTTTCTGACGCCCGGCGGCGTGCTGCTGTATCTGGACGAGATCCAGTATTTCAACAAAAAGCAGCAGCAGTCTCTGCTCGAATTTATCGAGGACGGGCGCATCACGCTCATTGCCTCGACGACGGAAAACCCCTATTTCTATGTGTTCAACGCGATCCTGAGCCGCTCCACGGTCTTTGAGTTCAAGCCCATCACGCCTGCTGACGCGGAGAAGGCGGTTTTGCGCGCGGTGGAGATCATGAACACCCGCCGGGAGACGCCGCTCGCGCTGGAAGCGGGCGTCACGGCGCGCATCGCCTCCGGCTGCGGCGGGGATGTGCGCAAGGCGATCAACGCGGTGGAGCTGCTGTTCACCGCCGCCTGGGATCGGGATACGAGCTCCCTCGCCGACGCGGAGACCATCTCCCAGCGCAGCGCCATGCGCTATGACCGGGAGGGGGACGACCATTTTGACATCCTCTCGGCGCTGATGAAGTCCCTGCGCGGCTCCGATCCCGACGCGGCGCTGCACTACCTGGCACGGCTTTTGGAGGCGGGGGATCTGATCGGCGCCTGCCGCCGCATCCTCTGCTCCGCCAGCGAGGACGTGGGGCTTGCCTGGCCGCAGGCGGTGCCGATCGTGAAGGCCTGCGTGGACTCCGCGCTGCAGCTCGGCCTGCCCGAGGCCAAGCTTCCACTGGCCGAGGCGGTGATCCTGCTCGCCACCGCGCCCAAGTCCAACACCGGCGTCATGGCCATCGACAAGGCCTGGGCGGATGTGCGCGCCGGCAAAACCGGCAGCATCCCGCGCGAGCTCCAGAACGTCCACGCCGACGGCACGGGCTTTGAGCGGGAGCAGGGCTACAAATACCCCCATGACTACCCCGACCACTGGGTGCGCCAGCAGTACCTGCCCGACGAGCTGCGCGGCGTGAAATACTACGACTACGGCGACAACAAGACCGAACAGGCGGCAAAGGCATATTGGGAAAGGATCAAAAAGTGAAAAGTGAACCGTGAATAGGATCAACCACTATTCGCTGACCACTGACCACTGGCCACTGAAAATGGATATTCAGATCGGTGACATCTTAACCATGAAAAAAACCCATCCCTGCGGGAGGTCGAAGTTTGAAAAGAATGTAAAGCAGGTCAGGCGGGAGGCATGAACGTCTGCTACATGCTCCGCTGCACGGACGGGAGCCTCTACACCGGCTGGACAAACGACCTGGAAAACAGGCTTCGCGCCCATAACGAGGGACGCGGCGGGAAATATACCCGCAGCCACCGCCCGGTGGCGCTCGTGTGGTTCGAGGCCTTCGATACCCGCGAGGAGGCCATGCGCCGCGAATGGCAGGTCAAGCACCTCAGCAAACGGCAGAAGGAAGCGCTCGTGTCGCGCTTTTGCCAACAGGAAAAGGGGATGTGAAGAAAGTGTTCTTCACATCCCCTTTCCTGTTACCCGATGGGAAGCTCCGCGCTTACGGTGCGCTCGCCGTCGGTGACGGTGACGCGCAGGGTTCCGGCTTCTCCAGCCTGCACGACGGTCTGCGCCTCACCGAAGTAGCTGGGTACTTCGCTCTGGGCGTAGTTGCCCTGAAAATGCGTGCTGGCGTTGGCGGTACCCATGATGACGCCGTTTTCCGCCGTGACGCGGATGCGGCGCCGCTCCAGCGGCTTGACCTCGCCGTTTTTATCGGTGTAGCGCATCCGGAAATAGACCATCTCGCCCGGTTTGCAGCGCTGGCTCTCCGGCTCCAGACGAAGCTCGGTTTCCGCGCCCGCCGTGCGCAGGCTGTCGCGCCCGATCTCGCGGCCGGCTTTGTCATAAGCGATTGCCGCAAGCTCACCGTCGTGATAGACAACGCGGAAGCTTGCCCGCGCCTTCTTTACTTTCTTCTTGCCGACACTCTGCCCGTTTACAAACAGCTCCACGCTCTCTGCCCGGGCGAAAACCTCCACCGTGGTCTCCTGTCCGTCACAGCCGGGGTAGCTCCAGGAGCGCATGGCGCGCGTGAGCTGCCAGCCGGTCATATTGGGGATCACCGGCTCATTGACCGGGAACACCGCCAGCCTCGGCCCCTGTTCCAGCTCAAAGGCAATACGGGTGTAGTCCACCTCTGAGGTCATTTTGCCCGTGAAGTCGATGCGGCAGGTGCCGCCGTGGACACGATCCTCGGGATTTTCGGTCTTGTAGGAGGCAAACTCGGGGCCGCCTTCGCCGCATTCACCGATGTAATCCCAGCCGGCCCAGACAAAGTCGCCCACGAGCTGGGGCACGTCCCTGGCGATCTCCCAAAAGTCGTAGGCGTCGCCGATCAGGGTCTCGGAACCCAGGATCAGGCGCTTTGGGTACTTTTTCGCGTCCTTGCGGTAGCGCCGGTTGCCGTAGTTGTAGCCCGCGATGTCCATGGCGGCGAAAACGTCCCGCGTTTTCCGGTCGCAGGGGGGCAGCCACGCGCCGAATTTCATAAAATCACAGCCGATCTTGGCGGCCAGCATATTGTAAAACTCGGAGCCGACCGCCTTTTTCTTCGGTTTCTCGGCCTTGGCTTCTGCCGCCTTCTTTGCGGCTTCCGCCTGCTGCTGCGCCTTCTCGTCGCTGTAAACGCCCATGCCCATGGAGGAGAGGAAGTTGAAGAAAATGTTGATGCCGCAGGTGACGGGGCGCGTCGCGTCGAGCGAATGGAGGTACTCGGTAAACTCCTTTTGCAGGGCGATGCCCTTCTCCTGCGCGCTCTCGGCCACCTCGTTTCCGGTGGAGTACATGATCACGCAGGGGTGGTTAAAATCCTTGTCCACCATGTCCTTCATGTCCTGCCGCCACCAGTCGCTCACATAGCTTGCGTAGTCGTGCTGGGTCTTGTGCATATACCAGCAGTCCACATATTCGTCCATCATCAGCATGCCGAGCTTGTCGCAGGCCTCGAGCAGATACTTGGAGCAGGGGTTGTGCGCGGAACGTACGGCGTTGGTGTGCCGCGAAAAGCTGTACACAGGATGAGGGGAGGCCCCTCGGTGGGAACTGACAGGCAGACCCGCCAAATCACCTTGCGCCGCTCTGTTAAAGA
>CACZXQ010000057.1 GCA_902785115.1 Oscillospiraceae bacterium
CTCCGACCAGCACTGGTACATGAACGTCCTGGAGGACAACACCGTAATTTTCCGCAACCGGGCCGACAGCGAGCTGGTGCTGGAGACCACGGGGACGACCGACGACAGCAACGTGCGGCTGGGCACCTACAGCCAGAGCGGTTCCCTCAACCAGCGCTGGCAGCTCCACCCGGTCATGGTGACTGAGACGGTCGAGGCGTCGAAGGGCGCCGAAGTCTCGGTGCAGTATTACATCCCCGGCAATCAGGCGGCGGTGGACGCGGGCCTCCCCTTCGCCGCGGCGGAGGACTACTACCTCAACCCGGCGGTGGGCGGCAAGTACACCCTGACCCCTCAGCACGCAACGGGGCTGCGGATGGACCTCAACAGCGGCAGCACCGACAACGGCAGAATGATTTGGGCGTACACCAACAACGGTGGCGGTGCGCAGAGGTGGCAATTCATCCCCATGGGCGTGGACTTCTTTGACGGCGGCGGGCGGATCTACTACAAGATCGCCTACGGCTCCAACGCCAACAAGGTCGTGCAGTCCGCCAATTACTGGGGCCCCGTCACTGCAGCCGAGAATCTTGATATCTATGATGACGAGGGTTGCTACGACGACCAATGGTATCTGGAGCCGGCGACTACCGGCGACGGCGCGGACAGCATTTACTACCTCATCGGCCGGGGCACCATGGGCAAGGCAAACAAGATCTGCATCGGCGTCCCCGGCGGCGCCACAACGAGCGGCACCCAGCTCCAGACCGCCACGCTGCGAAGCAGGAACTACCAGCAGTGGGAGCTGGAACAGGTGGACTGACAGTTGTTTCCATTTCAGGATCGGATAAGAGATGAGGGCGAATATGAAAAAAAACATCATGACGGTCTTATGCGCCGGGGTGCTGCTGGGCGCGCTCTGCGCGCCGGTGAGCGCCGTCGACCCGCTGTACAGCGGCCCCGTGGACGCCATTACCGGAGACGCGATCAGCTCCTCGGCGGAGGAGTCAGCACGGGTTCTGATCTCCGGCGCGACGTCCTATGATCGCAAGACCGGCACCTTCGTCTATCCCGTGGGCAGCGGCGCTTATGAGGTGCGCGCCAACGTGGCGGACGGGATGATCGTCAATACCCCGGTGAGCATCACGGCGGATGATGGCGTTGCGCTGACGGTTGTCCGAAACGGTACGGAACTGAAGGACGCGGAGCTGGACACAATCTCCAAAGTCGGCGCGTATGCGGTCAACGTCGGCGGCGTGGAGGCCGCGCTGTTCAGCTTTACGATCGTCGGAACGGAGAGCAACCTCTCCGGCGGGTATGCGATGCCGGAGGGCTTCTACATACTCGACGCGACGCTGGACGGCGAGGAGGCGGTCTATGACCGCAACTATATCGGCATGGAGAGCGAGGGCCTGTACGAGATCGAGTACGTCTGTCCCGCCTCGGCCCTCCACTACCATTTGACCATCACGATCGACCGCACCCCGCCCCAGATCACTCTGGAGGGTAAGACGGACAAGAAAGGCCGCTTTCACAGCGCGGTGCAAGTCGGCGGCGTCGAACCGGGCAGCAGCGTTGCCCTGACGCGGGACGGGACGGACTATGACTATCCCTCCGACGGCAGGCTGTCCGAGGCCGGTATGTATGTCCTTCAGGTCTTTGACCAGGCGGGAAATACCGCCACGGAGCAGTTTACGGTGCTGGCGTATCTGAACCTGAGTTCGTTTCTGTTCTTCGCGGCGCTGGCGCTTTCCGGCGCTGCCGTGGCAAGCTATGTTGTCTTTCAGAGAAAGAGATTCAAAATCTCGTGAGAGGGGAGGGATAAAGCTTGGAGGATTTGATCAACACTTTATTAGACGGAATCTATGACGTGATCTACAGCGTAATGGAGCTTGTGCTTGACAGCTTCGTCGGCAGACTTCTCTATTACGCGGAAACCGGACTGTGTAAGATCATCGGCATGCTGGACCAGATGTTTCAGATCTTTGCGGGGATCACCAAGGTAAGCTACAACGGGGAAAAGGATTATCTCGTCAACGTCTTTTTCAACAACCGCTCGATTTCAAACGTCTACTGGGGCATGGCCCTGATCGGTATTGCCATGGTGTTTGGCTTCAGCATCGCCGCGGTGACGCGCAAGATGTTTGACATCGGCGGCAAACAGCAGCAGTCTATGGGGCAGATCATCACCTCTCTCGTGCGGACGATTTTTCTCATACTCGGTATGAGCGCCATCATGGTGATCGTCCTCAATTCGACCAATGTCCTCATGCAGCAGATCAACTACGTCTTCAGCGACCCGGAAAATCTGGATCTCGCCGAGACCATCGTCTATACAGACGAGCAGTTCGCGGCGATGGGACGCGCGCTGAAATCCATCGGCAATCATTCCCTCAACCCCTCCTATACCAGCCGCTACAACATCAACAGCTGCTTTAACGACATCAGGCAGGATCTGAACTATTTGCAGCAGCAACGGGTGTTTCGGTATTACTATACGACACAGGACTCGGATGGGAACGAAGTAAATACATGGCAGTCCGTCCTGCAAAAGGTGGCGAATTCCCATGACCTTCGCACCGATCTCAAGCTGGACGTCAGCTACGACGCCGTGACAACGGCGCTGCTGGAAGCGATGGATGTTCTGCGGAACGACAAATCGTTCAAGCCGCTCCAGTCCTACTCGCGGGTGATGCCCGCCGACGGAATGCTGCCGCTGGATCGCTTCTTGTTCCTGATGGGTACCATGAGGGCGGCGAAAAACAGCGAGTACAACGAAAAAGCGGAGCTGACCGACCCCGTGCGCGGCCCATACTATTCCGGCGAGAAAAGCATTTACAACATCAAGCAAGTGAGCGGCGATTTTGACATTGGCTTCGCCACGGACTATCTGGTGGTGTTCCTCGCCGGTATTGCGCTGATCTTCGACCTGGTCACGATCATCCTCAACTGTATCGCGCGTATGTTTAATATGCTGTTCCTCTACCTGATCGCGCCGCCGATTTTTGCCACCCAGCCCTTTGACAACGGCGGCAAGACCAAACAGTGGATCACAGCCTTCATTGTGCAGTCCTTCAGCGTCTTTGGCACGGTGATTTCGATGCGATTATTGCTGATCCTGCTGCCCATCGTCACCAGCTCCAGGCTGGTTCTCTTTGAAAACGCGATGCTCAACGCTATGGCGAAGCTTGTCCTGATTTACGGCCTCTTTGAGGTCGCAAAGAAGGCGACCGGACTCCTGACCGGTATTCTTGCCGATTCTGCCGGGTGGCAGTCGGTTCAGGCGGGCGATATGTCCGGCTCCGCGGGCAAGCTGATCGGAGGCGTTGCCGGCGCGGCGAAGACGGTGGGCGGCGCGGCGCTCAAGGCAACGGGGAAGGTGGCCGACGTGGCGACCAAGCCAGTGCAGAATCTGGCAAAGCGCGGGTGGAATGCCACCGGCGGCAAGGTTGCTCAGGCGTGGAATGATTTGGGCAAGGGCGATGTTGCCGGCCAGAAGGCGATGGATGCCGCCAAGGAAAGGCTGGCGGTCGATCAGGCTTACGCCAAGCTGACCGGCGGCGCAGCCCCCGGCAGCGGCAGCGGTGGCGGCGGCGCAGACAATGGCGGCGGCACAGACAATGGCGGCGGCAGCTCCGGCGGCGCGGTAAGCAGCGCCCTGAACGCGGGCGGAAAAGCAGCCGGCGGTCTTGCCAGCGCGACAGCGTCCATGGCCGGTCACGGCGGCGAAGGAGCTTCCGGGAGCGGCAGCAATGGCAGCGGTAGCGGCGGCGCCAAAAAGCCGCCCCAGGTTCCGGATAAGCGGGGCGGCGGCCAAAAGCAGCCCCTGAGCGTTGCGGCACAGAATCTGTTTGGCACCGACGCCTCCGGGAAAAAGCAGTCCCGGGAGGCCCCCGCTTCCAGTGGCTCGCGCCCCACGCTGGGCTCATCTCCCAAGCAGGCGTCCCGGTCAAAAGAGGCTCCTGCGTCCGGTAAGCGGCCCACCCTGTCCGGCCTCAGCAACAATAGCGGCGGCGGGAAGGGCTCCGCTGTTGCCGCCGCGGCAGGCGGCACAACTCCCTCGGGCAGCGCGGCTCCCAAGACGCCGCCTCCCAAGCCTCCCCAGGGCGGTGGGCTTCCGGAAAATCAGGGAGGCAAGCAGTAATCGGCAGTAAAAGGACGAGGTAATATGACAAGACTGATACCGGGAAAAACCAAGGTAGAAGTAGAGCTGTTCCGCGGCGTAACGCTTGGGGATGTGATTGTCGCGGGTATAGGGATCGGCATGCTTATCCTTTTGATCTTGTCCAACCTGCCTTATAAATTTAACTTTTGCATCGGGCTGGCGGCGGTGACCGGGCTGCTGCTGTTCCGCATCGACGACCAGGCAAACTATAAGTATCTGCTCCATATCCTGCGCCACTTTGGCTATGACCGCCGTTTCGCCAAGTCGTATACCGACGAGATGCTGGTTCAGCGGGCGGATGGCACCATGGAGGAAGCAGCCCTCCAGGAGCTGTTTCAGGAGCAACAGGAAGGAATTGAGAGCAAAGCGGAGAAAAAGAACCGCCTGGCAGCTGAAAAGGCCAGAAAAAAGGAATATGCCAGAGAAGAAAAGCGCCTGAAAAGCAAGACGACGCCCGAGGAGGAGAAGGAGGCCATCCGCGCCCGTCGGGCCGTGGAGAGCGCCGATGCCATGCGAAGGATGGCTGACGCCAGGGACGCCGCTGCCAACCGCAGGAGCATGGACGGCATCATCGGGTTCACCGACATCAAGGATGGCATGATCGAGTACAATAAAGGCGCGTATTTCGGCGCGGCCATTGAGATCGATCCGGTTGAGTTTCGCTTTTTCAGTGAACACAGACGGCAGAACTCCATCGAAACAGGCTTAGGCCGCATCCTCAGGGGCGTCAATCCAAAGTACAGCGCCAACATTGTGAAGATTGACCGCCCGATCCGATACGAGAGTTATCTGGATAAAGAGTATGAAAAGCTCTATCAGCTCCGGGATTCCTACGAAAGCGGCTTTTTGACAGAGGAGGAGCTCAAGGCGCGTGTTGAGGTGGAGTATGACCGCATCTCTGAGCTGCAAAGCCTCTGCGACGACAATAAGGTGATCACCGGATTTTATTACCTTGTCCTCTATGAGAGCGACAAGCGCCAGCTGGAGCTTCAGGTCTCCAACGCCCTCTCATCCCTCACGCAGGGAGAGATGGCGGTTCGCCGGTTGAATGACAAGGAACTGGCGGTGTTCCTGAAATATACCAACGCTCTGGATTTTGACGAGCACGAGATCGACAAGATCCGGCCGGAGGACTACGCTCAGTGGGCAAAGCCTCAGGTGGTGGACATCAAGGCGCGTCGGGTAGAGGTCAACCACATCGTCACCCACAATTTCCGCACCGTGCGTTATCCCTCTCTGGTGGGGGACGCCTGGCTGGCGGGGGTCATGTCCATTCCGGGCACAAAGGTTGTGGTGAAGGCAAAGCCCATGAACCGGGAGAAGGCCATCCGCGGCATCGACCACTCTCTCATTGAGCTGCGCGGACAGTGGAGCGCCACGGGCGTCGACTCCAAGCGTCTGGAGATCGAACAGCATTTGAACACCCTGCAAGAGCTGCTGGGTACCCTCCAGGCCGACAACGAATCCCTGTTGGAGGTCAATGTTTACATCACCGCCTACGACATTGTGGGCACCAGGAACAACTACAAGATCAAACAGCCGGGAGACTCGGCGCTGCCCACCATTACCGACATGAAAAAGACCATCCGCAGGGTTTGGCAGGAGAGCGGGTTCCGGCTGAGCAGCATGGAGTTTGAACAGTCGCAGGCATTTGTCGCCTCACAGGTGAATGGGCTCGATCCGATGGCGAGAGAGGGCCGCGGCATTCCCTCCAACACGGTCGCCGCCTGCTATCCCTGGATCTTTGCCCACATCTCCGATGAGGGCGGCGTGAAGCTGGGTACGAACGACGGCATCCCCGTGTTCATCAACTTCTTCCGCCGGGATTCGGAGCGGGTCAACTCCAACATGGTGATCGTGGGCAAGTCAGGCTCCGGTAAGTCCTATGCCACCAAGAGCATCCTGTCCAACTTGGCCGCCGACGACGCGAAGATCTTCATCCTAGACCCGGAAAACGAATATCAGGAGCTGGCGACCAACCTTCATGGCAAGATCATCAATGTGGGCAACGCCCAGTTCGGACGGCTCAACCCCTTCCACATCATCACCGCCCTGGAAGACGACGAGGCGGGCGAGGGAGGGGTCAGCGGGTCGTATGCCACGCACCTTCAGTTCCTGGAGGAGTTCTTCCGACAGATCATGCCCGACTGTGAGAAGGATGCGATGGAGTACCTCAACACCCTTGTCGACCGTCTGTACCTGGATCACGACATCACGCCGGAAACGAATCTGAGCAAGCTGACGCCGGAGGACTACCCGATCTTCGACGACCTCTACGACGAGGTTTTGCAGGAGTTCCAGAGTACGGACAACGCCTTTACCCGCGATATGCTTCGGACCCTTATGAATTATATCGCCAAGTTCTCCACCGGCGGACGCAACGCCAACATCTGGAACGGCCCGAGTACGGTGACCACGGAGACGAATTTCACCGTCTTTAATTTCCAGTCCATGCTGGCCAACCGGAATCAGACGATTGCAAACGCCCAGATGCTGCTGGTGCTGAAGTATATCGACAATGAGATCATCAAAAACCGGGACTACAATATGAAGTACGGTCTCCATCGGAAGATCGTGGTGGTCATCGACGAGGCGCATGTTTTCATTGACGCCAAGTATCCCATTGCGCTGGACTTCATGTTCCAGTTGGCGAAGCGTATCCGTAAGTACAACGGTATGCAGATCGTCATCACGCAGAACATCAAGGACTTCGTCGGCAGCGAGGAGATCGCCCGCAAGAGCACGGCCATCATCAACGCCTGTCAGTACAGCTTTATCTTTGCACTGGCTCCCAATGATATTCAGGATCTGGTGAAGCTGTATGAGAATGCCGGAGGCATCAATCAGAGCGAACAGGAGCAGATCGTCCAGGCCCCCAGAGGACAAGCGTTTACCATCATGAGCCCGACCAGCCGTTCCACGTTCCGCGTGGAGACGGGCGAGAGCATGATCCATATGTTCGAGGATCGGGAATTCACCAGTCAATATTTTTCCGGCGAGGACGGAGCGGCCAACTGGGAGGACTTTGTCGCGGGCAGTCGCGAAGCCCACGACAAGGCCATCCTATCCCGCTGGGAGCAGGTGGAAGACACAGAGGAAGACGCCCCCGCTGCCCACTCGTCCGTTGTATTCGAGGAGGTCAGCGAGGAGGAGCCTGAGGCAGCGCCGAAGAAGCCGGGCGTCGTCCTGTTCGAGGAAGAGGACGATGAGGCGGACTTCAAGGCGGAGCCGAAATCCGGCGGCGTTACCTTCATGGAATCCGACGAGGAGGACTACGGAGAACCCGTCAGGAATCCTGTGACGATTGAGGAGGTAAAACCTGCGGCACCCGTTGCCGCGGCAACTGTGGATCAGAGCGCGGCGATGCCCGCCATGATGGACATGTTTGTCACCATGACAAACAAGATGACCGAGGCATTCGAGCGCATCGGCGCCACTGTTGTACCGCAGCAGCCGATGGTCGCTGCAGACTACGGACTTTCCGCGCAGCTTGCTGAGAAGGACGCCGAAATCAGCGCCAAGGATGCTATGATCAATGCAAAGGACGCTGAGCTTGAGCGGATACGACTGGAGTTGGAGCAGCTTAGGCAATCTCTCGCACAAGGCGCGGTACAGCCCGAAGAGGAGAGCGCCTTCGTGACAGAAATCCGGGGCGAGGATGGGATTTTGGACGAAACGGAAGCGGAGTCCGATCTGGAAAAGGACGCTGTGTTCGACCGAGAGGACGACGCCGAACCCGGCATTACCGAATCCGCTGATTCGTGGGACGATTCTGAGGTGATCGACGGAGACGCCGACATCGGCGCGGAGGAAGGCCCGTCTGGAAGCGCCGGGGAAGAGGACGACGAGGAAGATGACGATGACGTTGCCACCACCCTTGCCGCCTTCATCAGTCTCAGCGTGAAGCGGGCCAAGTCTCTCGACTTTGTTGATCGAATGCGTTACGATGAACGAGAAACCGCGGTGATATCTCTTGCGGAGTTGGAGGAATACCTTGAAATGCGGCGCAAGCACAGGAGCGAGGAGTGATGACGATGAGAAAAAGCTGGAATCATGCAAAACAGATTGTCTTGGCGTTTGCACGTCGGGGTGGGTTTCTTTTGCTCGTTCCTGCGTTGCTGATATGCGTATGGCTTGCGACCGGCACTGCTTACGCGGCGGATGCAACGTACCTGTTTGAGGTTACCACCGGCGTGAGAACAGGCGACGAGGATAAGATCGAATTCTTCATCATCAGCTATACCACAGAAAACAGTACGGCGGAGACGACCAGCAGATTCCTTTTCCCGTCCAGAGACGGATGGAAAAAGACCTATGATACGCTGACCGCGTTCAGCAAGGAGCAGGCGCAGCGCGACCGGATGATCGCGGACACCTATGGATACAGGGGCGCGGAGATCAGCATCAGCAGGGATATTTTCCAATCGTATTCGACGGATCAGTATCTGTTTACCACACGTGAGCCGATCAAAGAGATCAGGAGCGTGGAATTTTTCGCCGGCGACAGGGGTAGCTGGAACTGCCGCGCCATGCGGATTTTCCGCGTGGATGAGCTGGGCGGGCTGTACCGCTGGAACACCGCGTCAAACGATTGCTACATCGACTTTACGGGCGACCTGATCGCTGAGGGGAAGATGAACCAGGACAGGGACATATCCTGGAACAATGACAAATTGATCGGCAATACGGAAATCGCGATCAAAACCTCTGGCTTCGACGCTGCCTATGCCCACCATGAGCGGCAGGAAGGCTCCCAAAAGACGCTGGCCCTGCGCTTTGACTTCGCCGACGCCTACGGCGCGGGGTTGGAGGCGCTGGGCGCCATGTCCCCGACCGGCAATACGCTGACGGGCATGGGCCTCGCGGAAACCATGGCGGTGACCCTGTACTATGTGGATCGCTATGGCGAGGAGCATGAGGCGAACGTGCCGGCTGTGCTGAACGCGGCGGAGTATACCCGGGGGCTGCTCTCGGCGGATGACTTGAAAGAGCCGATCAGCGGCTTGGCGCAGCAGGGCGAGAGCATGGCGCTGGGCATCTTTTTGCCGGACTATGTCTCGCTTGTGCCGGATAAGGGGATCACCGTGACCCTCGGCGCTGAGGAAGCGCGAGACGCGCTCGGTATGATCGAAACGGCAGGCGGGACTGCAAAGCAGCTCCGCGCAATCCGCATGGATCTCAGCGAGAAAGACACGGCAAGCTTCGTCACCATGGCGGTCTATGATTTGACCCAAACAGGGAACGACAGCGTCAAGATCACCGCGAGAGTCAACAAGTCCACCGGCGCCGTTGAGTACACATACAGCGGCAGTCCGATCTACTACCAGCCGGTGACGTCGTTGGGCGGCAGCCCGCTTTACATTGGCAAGAACAAACTCGCTCTGACAAAGTATGAGAGCGGTAAGAACCTTGCGCCGCACGACGCGACGGAGCGCTACCTCGTCGAACTGACGACCGATGAGATTCCCGGGGCGGGAACGCGGGACGACATTATGATGAGCATCAGCTGGACGAACCTGGAGGGCACCCCGAAGGTTTCCGATTCGCTCAACGTGCGGCAGCTGTCCCGGGATTTCAACGGCTGGTGGTACGGGAGCGAGGAGCAGGATATTGCCTACTATCAGGGCGTTGCCACAGGGAGGACACTGCGGTTCTTTGTGCCGCTTCAGAATGTAAAGGCGATCACAGACATCAACGTTTGGATGGATGGGCTCGGCAGCCACGATGACTGGCAGATGAAGGACCTGACCATTTCGACCGTAGACTCGTATACCAAGCGCGCCGTCACCTGGCAGGCGGTTTCGGCGGACGGAGTGACCAGCAGCTTCTACTTCGACCGAACGGTGGAGGGCATACGGGTGTATCGGTTTTCAGACACCGCGATAAACCCTGTGCTGCTCCAGCAGGACGCGGACGAATCGACCGATGTCGGGCCAAACCGGACGGACAATATCAGGGGCGGCGGAGCGAAGGATCCATCCTCCGGCGCCGACGTGGTGACCTCCAGAAAAGTGGATTGGTCGAAGCTGCGCTATTCCATGACCTTTCAGGAGGCGTCACAGGAGCTTGGATTGGCAAAGGAGCGATACCTGTACGCGGTGACGGTTCACGTCGCCGGTAACGGAGAAGCAAATCTGGAGGATGGGGACTGTGGTTCCAAAAACCTGTTCTACTTCCGGCTCATTTTCAAGAACGGGATCAGCTCTTATGTGCTTGCCAATCAGCAGCTCCCGTCCGACGGCTTTGTCGCCGGCGCGTCGCAGACGTTCTACATTGCCACCAATGACGATTACGGTGACGTGACCGCCGTGCAGATCATCCCGGAGGATTCCTCCGAGGACAGCGATCTGTTCGATAAG
>CACZXQ010000058.1 GCA_902785115.1 Oscillospiraceae bacterium
GTGTTGCCTAAAATTCTCTTCCGGGAACAACAAACCGCGTTCATCCGACAAGCATGTCGATGATGAACGCGGTTTTTCCGTTCAGTACCGCACTTCTCATAAGCTCAGTCCCAAGGCCGGGGCAGTGAAGCCCGCCTTTGCCCGGTCGCGGGAGCTGAGGATCAAAGGCATGTCCGCCGCCTCGCGCCGGTGAAGCCCAACCTCCAGCAGCGTACCCGTGAGGCTGCGCACCATGTTGTAGAGAAAGCCGTCCCCGGTGTAATAGAGGCGAAGCTCATCCCCAGCCTCCTGAAAGTCGATGCGCCACAGCTTTCGGACGGTAGACTTTTTGCTGTTTTTCAGCGAACAGAAGGCGGCAAAGTCACGCTCCCCGGTAAGCTGCGCCGCGGCGGCGCGCATGGCGTTTACGTCCAGCGATCCGGGACAGGGGAGCACAAAGCGCCGGGTGAACACGTCGGGAATCTCGCTCGTGCGGATGCGGTAGCAGTAGGTCTTGCTTTGGCAGCTCAGGCGGGCGTGAAAGCGCGGCTCGGCCTCAATGAGCGCGATCGCCCCGATGTCCTCCGGCAGCACCCTGCGCAGCGCCTGCAGCGTCTCGGCGCAATCGAGCGGCGTCTGGCTGCGAAAGGAGCAGACCTGCTCCCTCGCGTGCACGCCCGCGTCGGTGCGCCCGCAGCCGGACACCTCGATCGGCTCGGAAAGCAGACGGCTCAGCGCCGCCTCGAGCTTTCCCTGTATGGTATTTTCCGCGTTGCCCTGCTTCTGCCAGCCGCGATAGCGCGTCCCCTCGTAGCAGAGCGTCAATCGGTAGTTCGGCATAATGATCTCCTTGACTGCGAGATGGGAACAGTATAGCAGAAAAAGTGAAAAGTGAACAGTGAAAAGTTACTGGCCACTGACCATTTAAATACCACTGACCACTGACCACTGACCACTGGCCACTGGCCACTATTTTTTTCTTGCCAAACGCCCCGCGCTGTGCTATACTGCAAGCAGTCTTCAGGGCAGGGTGAAATTCCCGACCGGCGGTACAGTCCGCGAGCTGCGAAAGCGGCCGATTCGGTGCAACTCCGAAACCGACAGTAAAGGCAAGAGCGCGTCACGCGGTGTTGCCTGAAGTCTGGATGGAAGAAGGCGGGGAAAGTGTATATTCCTTGTTCTTCCTCTGTGCGCCCGAAGCTTTGGCTTCGGGTATCTTTTTTTAGGAGGAATCAAAATGGAAAACCTGAAGTTCATTCTCGTCTGCCTTGCGATCTTCGCGGGGCTGGTGCTGATCGCGACGGCCTTTGAGCGGGGGCTGATGAAGGATCGCAAGCGCCTGTCCGACACCCACTACATCACCTACACCGCCATCTTCGCGAGCATGGCGGGCGTGCTGATGCTGGTGGAGATCCCGATGTTTTTCGTGCCGGGCTTTTACAAAATGGATCTGAGCGAGCTGCCGATTTTGATCTGCACCTTCTATCTCGGCCCCGTGGCCGGCGTGATCGCGGAGCTTCTCAAGGTCTGCGTCAAGCTTCTGCTCAAGGGTACGACCACCGCCTTTGTGGGCGACTTTGCAAACTTCGCGGTGGGCTGCTCCTTCGTGTTGCCGGCAAGCGCCGTCTACCATGCGAGACCCAGCCGCAAGAGCGCCATCCTCGGCCTTGCGGTGGGTACGCTTGTGATGACCGTCTTCGGCAGCGCCTTCAACGCCGTCTACCTGCTGCCCAAGTTTGCCGCGCTCTACGGCATGCCCATGGAGGCCATCATCGGCATGGGAACGAAGGTCAACGCCTCCATTACCAGCGTCTCCACGCTCGTTCTCTTCGCGGTGGTGCCCTTCAATCTCCTCAAGGGCTTCGTCGTCTCCCTGCTCACGGCGCTTTTGTATAAGCGCATCTCCCCGCTCCTGCACAGGGGCGATGAGCGCCGTCAGGCGCGGCACGCAGACAGCGCCAAAGCCTGAACACGCTCAGGGCGAGGTTTATGAGCTCGCAGAAATACAAAATTCCGAGATAGGCTGTGAGTCCGTACCGGGGCAGGAGCAGCCACAATAGCCCCAGCCCCAGGGCGGATTCCAGAATGTTGACGCCCATGCTCCACACCTGCTGCCCCAGACCCTTGAGGCAGCCGTCCACCGCCATGTCGAAGTACATCACCGGCACGAGCGGCGAGAGCAGCCGCAGAAACTGCGCCGCCTCCCGGCTGTGGTAGATGACGCCCGCGAGGACGTCCGCGCAGAAAAACAGAATACCCGCCACCGCCAGGGAATAGCGCAGGCTCAAACGCAAAAGCGCCCCGGCGGTGTTTTTTATGGCCTGTGTATCGCGCCGAAGCTGCTGCGCCGTAAGCTCCGGGACGATCAGCTCCGCCGCGGAACCAAGCAGGCAGGCCGGGAAAAACAGCAGCGGCATCACCATGCCCTGCACCACGCCGTAGCCCGCGAGCGCGGCGTTCGCCGTGAGACCGGAGGCGCGCAGACCCTTCGGCACGAGAAGCTGCTGCAGGGTATTGAGCGCGCTTCGCGTATAGGCCGAGAGCGCGAGCGGCACCGCGATGTGTAGCATCCGCAGGCTGAGACCGTCCCCACTTCCGGCCTTGGCATCGTGCCGATGCCGGTCGTGCAGATAGACGCAGAGCATCAGCCCGAGCGAAAGCACATCCGCCGCGCAGCGCCCCAGATTCACGGCGGCGCAGCTCTGCTCCACGTCGCCGGGGTCAGCCCGCCCCAGCAGCCAGGCAACGAAGGCGATGCCCGCAAGCTGCTCGATCAGGTGGACAAGCGCACTCTTCCAGACCCGGCCGCAGGCGGTGAAATAGCCGCTGATCGCCGCGCAGAGAGACACGCAGGGCATGCTGAAGGCCGCGATGCGCAGCGAGAGCACGGTGCGCGCGTCCCCGATCCAGAGAAAGCCCAGTGGCTCTGCGAGAACGTACAGCAGCGCCCCGGCAAGACTGCCGCAGACCGCCCCATAGCCGAGACAGCGGCGCATCGCGGCCCGAACGCTCCCGCCGGGAGCTCCGCCCAGCTCCTCGGAGATGAGGCGCGTCGCGGCAAAGCGGATGCCGGAGATGGCAAGCGTGGCGCAGAGATTCTGCACCGAGAGCGTGAGCTGGTACAGCCCCAGCCCCGCCGGCGAGAGCCTGCGGGCAAGCCAGGCCTGAAAGAGCATGCCGATCCCACTCATCAGCAGGGAAGCCGCGGTCAGGAGAAAGGTGTTTTTGAGAAGTTTTTTTGATAGCATGTCTGATTCTATGCGCCCGGATCCCTTGCAATGACACGGGAGCGGTGATAGAATGTAAATCAGATTTTAATGAAAAAAGAGGAAGCTGTTTTGAAAATCATGAAAAAGCTGTTTTTGATCCTGTTTGCGCTGATACTTCTGATCTCTTCGGCCTCTTTCTTTGCGCGGGGGCTGTCTCTTCCGACAGCGTCTGTCGCCCGGCCGGGCAGTGAGGCGACGCCGGAACCCAGCTTTGAGCCGACGCCCGAACCCACACCCGAACCGACCCCGGAACCGGAGCTTCCGAAGGGGATGCTCCTGACCGTAAACGGCAAGGTGCCGGAAAGCGGCATCGTCCTGCGCGAAGGGGTCGAATACATGAGTCTGGATGAGGCGGCACAGCCCCTGGAGATCGAGCCGACGCAGGACGGGGACGCGATCTCCTTCACCTGGCGGCAGCAGGATGTGCGCATCACAGTGGATTCCGCGGTGCTGCATCTGGGCGGTCAGGCCGTAAACCTGGAGGACGAGGTCTTCCGCTACCACGGCGCGGTCTGGGTGCCGGTCCGCTCGTTCTGCGAGACGCTCGCGATCTCCGTCTTTGAGGATGGGGATGAGCAGCATCTCTACTGCACCCCCGGCGCCGGGGATTGGGCGCTGCCCGAGGGCTGCGAGGTGCCGGTGCTGATGTACCACGGCGTGAACGACTATGCCTGGACGATGCCGAGCCTCTTTGTCACCCCCGCGGAGATGGAGGAGCAGATCGTCTACCTGCTGGATAACGGCTGGGACCCGATCTTCTTTGAGGATCTCTGGCATGTGCAGGACTATGACAAGCCCATCATCCTGACCTTTGACGACGGCTATGTCTGCAACTACAACATCCTCTTCCCGCTGCTGCAGAAATATAACGTCAAGGCCACCTTCTTCATCATCACAAACTATCTGAGCCGCCCTGCGGACTCTGGCTATTCCAACATCGAGCAGTATCTCACCTGGGAAAATCTCCGGGAGATGGACGCCTCCGGCCTCTGCTCGATCCAGAGCCACACCGCCGAGCATATCAACATGAGCATCCTGGGCGAAGACTCCACCCGCCGGGAGATGGGAAGCTCCAAGCTCATGCTGACGCGGCAGATCGGCAAGGAGCCCTTCGTGGTCTCCTACCCGGAGGGAGACGCCACCTCGCTTACCTATCAGGTCACGCGGGAGTTCTATCGCTTCGGCGTGAAGATGTCCGGCCCGACTTATGTGACCGGCGATGACCCGGTGGTCATCTGGCGTGTCTTTATCCCGCGCGGGACGAGCATCGAGCAATACGCCGATCTGGTGAACAAAAGATAACAAAAAAGGGGAAAGAAGATGGAACTGAAAAAAACTAAGCTTGCGACCGAAAGCGTATAAAAACCCGGGGAGTGAAAACGCGTTTTTCACTCCCCGGATTTTAGCCTTTCGTCAATTAAAGCTGTCCGCGCTCTCGGAAAACAGCCGCTCCACGCGCTCGCGCAGGGGGCGGTTTTCCGTTTTGTTCAGGCCGGGATCGTCCGCGAGCAGCTTCGTGGCCTCGGCCTGCGCGCGCTGGAGGGTCTGCGCGTCCGCGCCGAGATCGGCGACGTGCATCGCGGGCAGCCCGTGCTGCCGCGCCCCGAAGAAGTCGCCGGGGCCGCGCAGGCGCAGGTCTTCCTCCGAGATCCGGAAGCCGTCGTTGGTTTTCGTCATGATCGAGAGCCGCGCTTTGACCTCCTCCGTGTCCGCGTCGGAGACGAGAATGCACCAGCTCTTGTGCTGCCCGCGACCGACGCGCCCGCGCAGCTGGTGGAGCTGGCTCAAGCCGAAGCGCTCCGCGTTCTCCACGATCATCAGCGCCGCGTTGGGAACATCCACACCCACCTCGATCACCGTGGTCGAAACCAGAATGTCCGTCTCGCCCGCGACAAAGGCGGACATGACGGCGTCCTTGTCTTTCGGCTTCATCTTGCCGTGTACGCAGGCCACGCGCAGATGCGGGAAGGCCGCCGCGAGCTCCTTCGCGTGTTCCTCGGCGGATTTGAGCGGCGTGGGCAGCTCTTCGTTCTCCTCCACCATCGGGCAGACCACAAAGACCTGCCGCCCCTCGGCGCAGAGCTTCTCGACAAAGCCGTTGAGCCGCTGACGGTAGCTCTCGTTCACGGCGAAGGTGTCCACCTTCTGCCTGCCCGGCGGCAGCTCGTCGATGACCGAGACGTCCAGATCGCCGTAGATGATGAGGGCGAGGGTGCGCGGAATCGGCGTTGCGGACATGACCAGCACATGGGGCTTCCGCCCCTTGCCGATCAGTGCCGAGCGCTGCCCCACGCCGAAGCGGTGCTGCTCGTCCGTGACCACGAGGGCGAGGTTCTGGTACTCAACATCCTGGCTGAAAAGCGCGTGGGTGCCGATGATGAGGTCAAGCTCGCCGTTTTTCAGCGCGGATTTGACCTCGCGTTTTTCCTTCGCGCTCATCGCGCCCGTGAGCTTGCCGACGCGAAGCCCCAGCGGTGTAAGCATCCCCGAGAGCGTGTGGTAATGCTGCTCGGCGAGGATCTCCGTCGGCGCCATGAAGGCGCTCATTTTCCCGCTCTGATGGACGTACCAGATCAGCGCCGCCGCGACCAGGGTCTTGCCGCTGCCCACGTCACCCTGCACGAGCCGGTTCATCACCGCGCCGCTTTTCAGATCGTTCACCGCCTGCTCCACCGCCCGGCGCTGCGCGCCGGTGGGGGAGAAGGGGAGGGTCTTCCAGAAATCGTCCAGCGCAGCCTCCGCGATGGGGATGCCGCCCTCGCGCACCCGCTCGCCGCGCATCCGGCCGAGGGCGCAGGCCAGCACGAACAGCTCCTCAAAAATGAGCCGCCGCCGCGCAAGCTCCAGCGCGCCGAAGTCGGCGGGGAAGTGGATGTTTTCATAAGCGTAGCGCGCCTGCACCAGCTCGCAGGCGCTGCGCACACGCTCGGGCAGTACGTCCGGGAGCTGATCGCCGCAGAGATCCAGCCCCTGCCGCACCGCCTGCAAGATCGCGCGCTGGTTGAGTCCCGCGCTCATGCGGTAGATGGGCACGATCCGTCCCGTGACGCCGTTTTCTTTGCCCTCCTGCTCGTAGACGGGGTTGACCATGCTGCGGCGGGAGCCCTTGACCTCCATGCGCCCGAAGAACACATAGCTCTCGCCCCGCTGCAGGTTGTCCTTTACATAAGACTGATTAAAATATGTTATGTCAACAATACCGCTGTCATCCACCGCCCTGAGCTTCACAAGATCCATACCGCGACGGATGTGCGCGAGCCGCGGCGTGTCGGCCACGACCGCCCGGATGCAGACGCTTTCACCGTCCATCGCCTGGGCGATCGGGCGGTACTGTGTGCGGTCGTCGTATTTGCGGGGGAAGAAGGAAATGAGGTCATAGAGCGTAAAGACGCCGAGCTTATGCAGCGCCAGCGCCTTTTTTTCGCCTATTCCCTTGATGTATCGAACGTCAGTCGTTAAATCAGCCATTATTCGGAAAACTTCAGTGTGTAGTTGTTGTTGACGAGGGTGAACTTCTCAATGAGGCCGCTGGTGCAGATGACACGCTTGGAATCCGTCACCAGGATCATCTCAAAGCCGCCGTACTGCCGCCAGTAGTTGAGCGCCTTGTTCTCCCCCAGCACATACATGGCGGTGGAGAGGCAATCGGCCATCGTGCCGTCCTCGCAGAGGATGGTGACGGAGGCCAGAGAGTTATTCGCGGGATAGCCGGAGGCGGGATTCAAAACGTGGTGATAGGTCTTGCCGTTCATGGCGGTGAAGCGGTCGGTATAGGCGCCGGTGGTGACGATGGCGGTCTCACCCACGTTCACGACGCCGAGGTGTGTCGCGGGGTTTTCCGGGTCGGAGATGCCCACCGTCCAGAGCGAGCCGTCCGGCTTAAAGCCCAGGGTCTGCACGTTCCCGCCCATGGAGATAAACGCGCTCTCCACACCCGCCTGCCGCATGGCGTCGATGGCGTTTTCGCTGGCACAGCCCTTGGCCACGGCGGCGAAGGTCAGCTCCGCCCCGATGGGCAGCGAAACCGAGTAAGCCCCCGAGCTGGGAAAGCTCGTGAGCACCAGCCGGTCGTAGCAGAGCTTCATCATTTCCGCGGAGATCTCCTCATCTGTGGGCAGGTAGTATTTTCCGTCCACAAAGCCCCAGCGCTTGACCAGTGGATAGATCGACAGATCGAGCGCGCCGCCGCTCTGGGTATAGACCGTCATCGCCGTGGAGAGCATCTTCGCCACCTGCGCCGAGACGATCACGTTCTGCCCGTTTGCGTGGTTGATGGCGTAAGTGGTGCTGTTGGGCATTTCCGGGTCAAGCGCCGCGTCCATCGCGACGATGACGCCCTCCGCCGCGCGCAGTCCGGCCTCGGCCTTTTTGCCGTAAGCCGTCAGGGTCATCATGGTGTTCATGGCGGTGAGCTGCCGCTGCTGCATCTTGGCCTCCCCGCAGGCGGAGAGGGGCAGCAGCATGCACAGACACAGCAGCAGCGCCAGTATGTTTTTATAATTGATCCTTGTGTGCTTCATAAAATTCCCTGTAATCCTTCAGCATGTATTTGAGCAGGTTCGGCGTGTCGAGCTGGTAGGGGCAGCGGGAGCTGCAGCGGCGGCAGCCGATGCAGTCCTCGATCTTGTTCATCTTGGCCTGCCACTCGGGGCTCATGTAGGGCTGCCACGGCGAGCGGCGCAGCAGCATGTTCATGCGCGCGCAGTTGCGGATCTCGATCCCCATCGGGCAGGGCATGCAGTAGCCGCAGCTTCGGCAGAAGGAACCGGAGAGTTCCTGCCGCTCCTGTCTGATAAAGGCGGCCAGTTCCTCGTCCATGTCGGGGTCTTCCTCCGCGACGCGAAGCCACTGCCTAAGCTCCTCCATGTGCTGGATGCCCCAGATGGGCACCACGTTGTCGTACTGCTTCATGAAGGCATGGCAGGCGCGCACATTCGTGAGCATGCCGCCGGCAAGCCCCTTCATGGCGATATAGCCCATCCCGGCCTCTTTGCATTTTTGTGCGAGGGCAAGATCGCGCTCATTGGAGATGTAGCTGAAGGGAAACTGCAGCGTCTCAAACGCGCCGGAGGCGATGCAGTCCTCCGCCACGTTCACCCGGTGGGTGGTGACGCCGATGTGCCGGATCCAGCCGCGCTCCTTCGCCTCCAGCGCGGCGGCGTAAGCCCCGTTGGGGTCGTTCACGTCCGGCACCTCGGGCACCTGGTGGAACTGGAAGAGGTCGATGTAGTCGGTCTTCATGCGCTGACGGCTCAGCTCGATATGCGCCAGCACGGTCTTTTTATCGCGTGCGGCGCTCTTGGTGGAGATCACGAGCCGATCGCGCACATCCGAGAGGGCAAGGCCGATCTTCTCCTCGCTGTCGGTGTAGGCGTTGGCGGTGTCAAAGTAGTTGATGCCGCCCTCAAAGGCCGCGCGCAGGAGCTTCACGGCGTCCTGCGTATCGCAGCGCTGCACGGGCAGACAGCCCATCGCGGTCTTCGTGACCATCAGGCCGGTGCTTCCCAGCGGTATTTTTTTCATACAGGCTCCCCTCCAAAGATCCAAAGATCGACAGGGCAGCTCTAAAAACGCGGGCAGGAGTTTTAAGAGATGCCCTAAAATAAAAATGAAAACAACTCTTGCCTTTGCGCCGCAACTCTGCTATAATACGCAAAGGTCGATTCGATAAGGATATTATAACAAAGATCCCGCCCAAAGGCAATAAGCGGATTGACCGGAATATTTGCGGCTGTAGCTCAGCTGGATAGAGTGCCAGACTCCGACTCTGGAGGTCGTGGGTTCGAATCCCGTCAGCCGTACCATGAAAAGCCACCGATTTTGCATGAAATCGGTGGCTTTTTGTACTTTTGAGAGCACTTCGAAATCAGGAAAAATGGATTTGGCGCACATTTGGCGCACAACCTCGAAAAACCAGCAGTTACCGGGAACAGTAAGCGTTTTTTTCATGCCCTGCGGAGAACAACGTCGGCAATGCTTTCCGCCGCCCGCTCGTCCGCCTATCTCCGGAGCTGCTTTGTCCGCCTCGGCTCTCCCTTGTTCAGGGCTTCCTTGTTCCCTGTAGCTATATAATAGAGTACATGCACATGTATTTCAAGATGGCAAAACAGCCAAATATACATGTACGTTTTTGTACAGAATTATACATGTACATATTAGCAAATCCGTGATACAATACCGGTGGGGTGATACGATGCCAAGATCAAAAGCGAGTAATGAAGCTCAATACAGATACAACGCCGCACATATAAAGCGCGTTCCACTTGATATGCGTATAGAGGACTATAATCGTCTGAAGAATGCAGCAGAAATCCAGGGCGAAAGCGTCAATGGCTATATTAAAAAGGCCATAGATGAGCGCATGGAGCGGGAGGGTCAGGCATGAAAACCTATACCATTATCGGCGGCGTCAACGGCACCGGCAAAAGCAGCTTGACCGGCGTGCTCAAAACGCAAAAGACGGACTTAGGCCGGATCATTGATGTGGATAAAATCACCGCCCAGAACGGTGGAAGTGCCATTCGGGGCGGCAAGATCGCGCTGGAGCGCATCCGGGAATGTCTGCACAAGGGGCAGAGCTTCACACAGGAAACAACGCTCTCAGGGCGCAAGACGGAGCTCACAGCACAAGAGGCCAGGGAGCGGGGTTATACCGTCCGGCTTTACTATGTAGGCCTTGACAGCGCCGAAGAGTGCCTGCAGCGCATTGAAAACCGCGTAGCCCACGGAGGGCACAACATCCGCGAAGAGGACGTGTTACGGCGCTTCGCGGGCCGCTGGGAGGCCGTTTCAAAAGTGCTGCCCTACTGTGACGAAGCCCAGTTCTTTGATAACTACAACGGCTTTGTTGAAGTGGCCGAGTATGTCAACGGTGAGTTGATCGTCAAAGGCAACCAGCGCCCGGCCTGGGTGGAAGAGCTGCAAAAAAACCTTTCATAAAGCACAACGCCGCCCACATCGGGCGGCGTTACTTTTTCTTTAAGTTGTATGGATAATTTCACAAAAACTCGGTAATATGCTGATAGTTTCCTATGAAATGGAAAATATAACAGCATTTATGGAGGTTTTGCATATGAACTATGAAAACACGAACAATTACAAGCTGACGGACTTCGGTCTCTATGTCCCGGCGCACGTTGCCGAGCAAATGAGCCGGCTGGACATGACAACGGTTTCGCTGTATGAAAGTCATCTTCACGCGCAGGGCAAGGCAAGCGCGACGGTGGAGAAGTACCTGCATTTCATC
>CACZXQ010000059.1 GCA_902785115.1 Oscillospiraceae bacterium
GCATAGGGCTCAATGAAGCCCAGCGCCGCGTTGTGGATGTAAGTCGCGGCGACACGGTGGTGGTCGATGACCGCCACGCGGTTGCACTTTTCGAGCAGCTCCGCATCCTCGACCTGTTCGGGGCGGTTGGTGTCCACGACGACGAGGAGGGTACGTCCATCGGCCGCCTGGCGGGCTTCCTTGGGAGAGAGGAAGGCGTTTTTATAATTGTCGTCCTTCTGCAGCCGTTCAATGAGGCTGTGGCTCGCGTTATGCTCCAGATCTATGGCGATGCGCACGCGCACACCGCACTTGCGTGCCATGCAGCAGATGCCCACCGCGGCGCCCACCGCGTCCAGATCGGCAAAGCGGTGACCCATCACCAGCACCTGGGACGAGTCGCACATCAGTTCAGCCAGGGTATTGGCCATCACGCGGGATTTGACCTTCGTGCGCTTTTCCACCTCGAGCCCGCGGCCGCCGAAGAACTCGAAGCTCAGGCGGTTTTTGATCACCACCTGGTCGCCGCCGCGGGAAAGGGCAAGCTCCATCGCCTTATCGGCAAACTGCAGGCCTTCTCCCAGGGAGTCCCCCTCCTCACCGAAGCCGATGCTGATGGAGGCCGTGATGCCGTTGGGGCTTTCGATCTGGTGCATCTGCTCGACGACGGGAAAGCGGCTCTGCTTCATGTCGTCCAGATCTTTTTTCTCGAACACCGCGAGATAGCGATCTCTGTCATAGCGGCGCAGGATGCCGTGATAGCCCTCGCACCACCGGCTGAGCCGCTCCTCCACCGCGTCGCGCAGCTCGTTGCGCACGCGCTCGGTCTGGTTGCGGCTGAGCTCGTCCAGATTGTCGATGATGATGATGCCGGGGACAGGGCGGCTCTCCTGGAAGCGGGAGCGGATCTCCTCGGCGTCGGTCACGTCCACCCAGTAGGTCACGCCGGTGAAGCTGGCGTCCTCCCCTTTTTCACCGCGGATCAGCTTGCCGTGAAGCTGGTACTTGCGCCCGCCGATGTCCAGCAGGGTCGGGTACTGCTCCCGCCCGTCCAGCAGCCATTTGCCGGAGAAGCCGGGGATCAGCTCTTCCATCCGGGCGTCCAGGCGCTTGGTGGTAATGCCGAAAATTTTGAAGAACATGTCGTTGCCCCAGACAACGCTGGAATCATCCAGCCGGAAAACGGCCATCGGCAGCGGAAAGTTTGCCAGTGTGCTGCTTTTGGCGCTGTCCCCGTTATAGATCAGCGACTCGGCATAGCTCGTAAGCTTCTGGCTGCGGGCGCGGTGGGCGAAGATGGAGAAGATCAGCAGAATGACAAAGACCGTCCCCTCCGCCGCGGCCAGCAGAAACTCGCCCCGCCAGACTGTAAGCAGCGCAAAGACCGCCATGAACAGCAGCAGGATCGCCATGCCCGGTTCGGACAGCCGCCTGATTTTCGGATCGGTTTTCAAAATCACACCTCCCATATTCGGCAGATATGCGGTTTTTCCCATGGTTTCGTGCAACATGCACTGATACAAGGATACATTATATCAAAAGGAACACGTTGACGCAACTAATAATTTCCTGTTTTCCGCAAACACTAAGCTAAAAAGCACGGAATGGGAGGCATTTTTATGAAAGCTGTGATTATGGCGGGCGGAGAGGGTACGCGGCTCAAGGCCGTCACCGGTTCGCTGCCCAAGCCCCTGGTGCCGCTGCTGGGAAGGCCGATGATGGAGCACATTCTGCTGCTTTTAAAGGAAAGCGGCTTTCACGAGATCTGCGCCGCCCTGCGCTACCGCTCGAGCGATATCCGCAACGCCTTCGGTGACGGGCGGCGGCTGGGGCTTTCGATCCAGTACCGGGTGGAGGATGCGCCCCTGGGCACGGCGGGCGGTGTGAAAAACTGCGCGGATTTTTACGGGGACGAGGATTTTCTCGTTATCAGCGGGGACGCGGCCTGCGACTTTGACCTCGCCGCCCTGATGGCGCGCCACCGGGAAAGCGGCGCCGCCGTTACGATCGCCCTCTCCCGGGAGTCTGTGCCGCTGCGTTACGGCCTCGCCGTCACCGACGGGGAAGATCGGGTGCGCTCCTTTGTGGAAAAGCCCGCCTGGCCCCGGGTGGTCACCGATCTTGTGAACACCGGGATCTATGTGCTCTCGCCGCGCGCCATGGCGCAGGTGCCGCCGCGCCAGCCCTTTGACTTTGCCAAAGACCTGTTCCCGCTGCTGCTGGAGCAGGGAGAGACACTGCTGGGGCTGCCGATGGCGGGCTACTGGTGCGACGTGGGGACGCCGCTGAGCTATTTCCAATGCTGTGTGGACGCGCTGGAAGGGCGGCTGAAGCTGAACATCCCCGACGGTTTTTTCCCGCCTCTGCCGGAGGAAACCGATACAGCGCCGGAAAACGCCAGCGTGACGCTGGAATGCACTTGCCGCAGCAGGGCGCAGCTCATGGGCGCGCTCTCCGAGCTGATGCTGGAGCTGGACGCGGACTACGCCGACGGCATCCGCCTGACCCGGGACAACTTCTCCCTGCATGTCTCTCCCATGTCAGACGCTTCCGCCCTGCGTATCGCGGTGCAGGCGGACGACACGGAATTTGCCCGTTCCCTTGCCCTGTCCCTGCGGGATGTGTGCAGCGCGCTGGATCTGTAAAGAAAAGGGGGATGTGAAAAGGTCTTTTCACATCCCCTCTGGGGCACCTCTAGGGCACCTCTATTTCATTCTGTCACGGTAAGCGCGTGATTTTGCAGAAGCTTCAGCGCGAAATCCGTGTTTTCCTCGAAAAGCTGTACATAGCCCTGGAGCATGCGCGCCTTGGCGCGGAGCGTCCGGCTGCGGCGGGAGACGTAGATGGCGCATTTCTGCCGCCCGTTCTTTGCCTCCTGCACCAGATTCGCCGCCGGGGAATTGCCGTCGAAGGCCAGCAGGATCGACTTGCGGCGCTTGAAAATTTCACAGGCAAAGCTCTTATACAGCCCGTTGCCGCTCGGCTCGATCGAGATGCGTACCGACACCCCGCTCTGCTGCAGCCGCCGGATCTCTCCCTCGCTCATCGCGGCGGGGACGATGGCAAATATCGCAAAGCGCCCGCGATTGTGCTCCACCAGATAGCGCTCGTGCGCCGAGAGCTTATGCCCGATCACAAAGAAGAGCTTCTCGGGGGCGGCGTTTTGCAGCAGCGTGTCGATCAGTGCTCTGGCGCTCTCGTGCAGGCGGGTCGTGTGGGTGTCGCTGTTGAAGCTGCCCCCGGCGAGGATCAGCGGTGTCCCCGTCTCCGGCAGATCGCGGATCTGAGAAGCAAGAGCGCCTGCGCTCTCGTGCTTTTCACTCGCGCTGAGCAGCACCGCGTCCACGCGCGGCGTATCCGCGATTTTCCCTTCGTAAAAGGCGCGGACGTCCGTTTCCGGCATGGCGCTCTGCCGCGCGGCAAACACGGCGCGGCTCTCGCGCTCGATGCGCGATTCCGCTTCACGCATACGGCAGAGTTCCTCATGCCGAAGTCCCAGGAGCTTTTCGAGCGCCAGCTCCTCGTCAATGGAGTTGGTGCCGTAGAGCGCGCCGCCGTCGGTGCCCTGCACACAGGCAATGCCTGCGTCCAGATACTGCCGCAGGGGGTGGCGCTTCAAGTCACTCAGGTTGTTGAGCCGCACGTTGCTCGTGAGCTGAAACTCCAGCGTCACGCCGTAGTCCCGCAGCTCACGCAAGAGCTTTTCGCCCCGGGCGGATCGCAGGTTCGGCGTGTAGAGGCCGTGGCCGATGCGAAGGCGCGGCATCGCCTGCTCTGGCGCGAGGGCTTCCCGCACGCACCTCAGCGTATTCGCAACGTTATCCCGCAGGCTGTCGTTCTCCCCGGCGTGCACCCGCAGCACGAAGCCCGGCGTCTCGCGGGCAATGGCGGTCAGCTCCCGGATCACGTTTTCAAGCTCCAGAATGTCGTTGATCTCCTCACCCACAATGTCGCTGCCCGCGACATAGGGGTCGGCCGCGACCGCGCGCAGGGTGCGCAGGTTCTCCGCCAGATAGTCGTCCGGCGCTACCCGATCGCGCACAATGGTCAGCGGCGTGCGGCGCATGGCGGCCAGAAAGCGCAGCAGCACGCCCGTCTCCGCCGTGACGGCGGGCAGTACCGCGTGGATCTGCCGCAGTACCTCGGGCGCGGCCTCCGGCTTGCAGAGGCTCGTGTCGGAGATCTCGGCGTAGTCGATGCCGTAGCGCCGGTAGTTGCGCGCGATCCACAGGAGCTTGTCCTGAAAGAGCGTGTTGTGCGCGTAAGCGGGGTTTTCCCGATCGAGCGCCATCTGCCGCAGCGCCGCCGCCACATCCGCATCCGGCACTTCCGGCAGCCCCGCCGTTTCGATGCGCTCATCGGACGGCACGCCCTTGGTGAACACATAGCGGTAGAGATAGACCTTCTCCAGATCGGCAAACACCGCCTGCCCGTCCTTCGGCACCGCGAGAGATACGCGGATGCGCGCGATGTTGTACGCCGCGTCCGCGACATTTCGCAGAAGCAGGTCGGCAAGGTTGAGAAAGGTATTGTCGTCGATGCGCCGCTCGCGGTATTTGCCGGTGAGGGCGGAATCCCGAAGCGCCGCCTCCGCCTCCCGCCGCCTTGCGTCGAGCAGCGCCTGCTGCTCCGGCCTTACGCGAAGCCCCAGCTTTTTGATATAGTAGAGCGGGTAGCGGATCTGATGGTGGATGCCGAGGGCGATCAGCAGCTCCGGCGGCAGGTTTGCGCTCATGTGGGTGTGCAGATCGGTATGGAACTTGCAGTCGGAAAAAATATAGGTCTTGACGATGGTCTCCTGCTCTGTAAGGCGGTAGTCCTTGGTCTGGCTCATGAGCGCCTTGGAGATCGCGGGGATCGAGGCCTTGAGCTCCACCGCGCCGTCCGGGCGGATGTTCGCCACCTTGGTATTGCCCAGGCGGAAGATCCAGAGACGGCGGTTGTCCCCGTCCACATAGCTCGGCACCGTGCCGCGAATGACCATGAGCCCGCTTTCATCCTCGCTCAGCGGGAGCTTACACAGCTTTGCAAGGTTGCGGATCAGATTCCCGGTGCCGTGGTTCGGCGTGCGCAGCACATAGGAGAGCGTCTCGCCCTCCCGCCGGAGCTCCACGAGGATGTCCTTTTCCTTATCCAGTGAAAATTGGCCGAAGTATTCCATGCCGCAACCTCCTATCATTGAAAGCATGTCCAGGGATAGCGCTCCGGCGGCGGGGCGGCAAATACCATCCGCTCCCCGCTCACGGGGTGGGGAAACGCGATGCGGTGCGACCACAGCGCCAGCTCGCAGTCGTCCCGCGGCTCGCAGTATTTGCGCTCTCCTACGAGCGGGAGCGCACGGGAGGAAAACTGCACCCGGATCTGGTGGGTACGCCCTGTCATCAGCTCCACGCGCACAAGACTCAAGTCCTCGGCGCGACCCAGCGTCTCATAGCGCAAAAGCGCCTCCTGCACGCCCTTGCCGGGCTGATTGGTCACGAAGCTCATCTTCCGCGCCTTGTCGCGGTACATCAGGTCGCGAAGCTCGGCGCGATCCTCCGTCTCCCCGTGCACAACGGCGAGATACTCCTTGCAAAACGTCCCTTCCCGCACCGCGCGCGACAGCGCCGACGCGCTCAGCGCGTTTCGCGCAAGCACCATCACGCCGCCCACCACGCGGTCAAGCCGGTGCACCGTGCGCAGGTCGGCGTGTTCGTCCCCCAGCGCCTGCCGCAGCAGCGCGGGCAGACCGCCCGGCTCGTCCGTGGATAGTACGCGCGGCGGCTTGAGGCAGACGAGGATATCTGCGTCCCGATAGATGATCTCCATACGCCACTCCCCTTCGTTTCGTTCAGAGCGCAAAGCTTTTTTGCATTTTAACACAAAGCGCCGTCTTTGCAAAGCACCAAAAATGTGATACACTGTATTGGTATCTCACACCTTTCGGAGGCCGATATGGAAGAAAAACGTCCGCTCCCCTGCGAGCACGCGAAAAAATGCGGCGGCTGCCAGCTTCAGCAGCTAAGCTACCCCGAACAGCTCAAGAGAAAGCAGCGCCGCGCGGAGGAGCTGCTGGGCGCCTTCGCTCCGGTGCTGCCCATTCTCGGGATGGACGAGCCCATCCACTACCGCAACAAGGTGACGGCGGCCTTTGCGCTGGACGCGCGGCGAAAGGTGGTCTCCGGCATCTATCAGCCGGGAAGCCACGTCGTCGTACCGGTGGATCGCTGCCTGATCGAGGATGAGACGGCGGACGCAATGATTGTTACCATCCGCAAGCTGCTGCCGGACTTCAAGATCAAGGTCTTTGACGAGCGAAGCGGCACGGGCTGGCTGCGCCATGTGCTGGTGCGGCGCGGCTTCGCCACGGGCGAAGTGTTGGTGGTACTCGTAGCGGTGAGCCCGATTTTCCCCACGCAGAAGCATTTTGTGAAAAAGCTGCTGGAAAAGCACCCGGAGATCACGTCGATCGTTCTGAACATCAACGACCACTTTGGCCCCGTCGTGCTGGGAACGAGAGAAAAAGTGCTTTACGGCGCGGGGATGATCGAGGATGTGCTCTGCGGCTATCGCTTTCGCATCTCGCCGCGCTCCTTTTATCAGATTAACCCAGTCCAGACCGAAAAGCTTTACCGCACAGCGGTGGACTTCGCCGCGCTCACCGGGACGGAGACCGTGCTGGACGCCTACTGCGGCATCGGCACCATCGGCATCACGGCAAGCGGCAAGGCCAAACAGGTCATCGGCGTGGAGCTCAACCGTGACGCGGTGGCGGACGCCATCGCCAACGCCCGCTTAAACGGCATTAAAAACTGCTGGTTCACCGCCGGGGACGCGGGCGAGTACATGCAGCAGATGGCGCGCGACGGCATGAAGCCCGACCTCGTGTTCCTCGACCCGCCCCGCGCGGGCAGCGATGAGCGTTTTCTCTCCTCCCTGCTCCGCTGCGCGCCGAAGCGGGCGGTCTACGTCTCCTGCGACCCGGAGACCCTGGCGCGCGATCTGGCGTTTCTTACAAAGGGCGGCTATCGGGTGCAGAAGCTCCAGCCCGTGGATATGTTCCCGTATACGCGGCATGTGGAGACGGTAGTATTGATGACGAGAGAATGATATGAAAATCAAAATTGGAAACTATGAAATCACGGAATGCTGGGACGGAGTGTTTTATAAAAAGCTGTCTCATTATCCGTTTATTTCAATCTGGGAAATTCAGACAATACTGGACTTTATCCGGTATGAAAAAATGAACGGGCGAACCTGTGAAATCGAAGCTGAAAAGGAAATCATCGATAAAATAGACCGTTACAGACCTATCTATGAGAAAGGCAACCGCATTTCTCCGCCCGAAAAAATAGAAGAATGTACTGCGTGCTCGAAATACAAGGGCTGTATGACAGATTATGTGTGTCATACTACCTCTTTGGAAAACGCAATCAAAATATTGAAAAGCGGCAGCTTGCTTTCGCCTGTTTTAGCAAGGAATACCGGCGCAGCGGAGTTGGCAAAAGAGGATAGAAACGCCGCAAAAGATCCGGAGGATTATTTTGATTACATTATGTTTGCCTGGGGCAACTGTCAGGCGGGAGACCGTCTTGTGATGGAAAGAAAGTTAGGGCGTTTTCCGGATGAAAATGATTTAAGCGTAGGTTTTACTCCCGGCATTCGTTTTTTCTTTCGCTATAACGATTTGATCCGGCATCCCTGCGCGACCTTTGAAGGAGTTCTGCCGTTAAAAATCAAAAATGAGGTTGTGCTGAAAGATTGGGTATCGGCTGTTATTGCGCCGTCCGATTATAAACAGACCTTGGAACCGCATATTCCGAAAGACTTGAAATCAAAAGTGCATTATTTGAAAAATGATTGCCGTGATATTTGGGAATGGTCTGAAAAGGTATATGAATTCGCAAAAAATCTATGAATCCCAAAATCCTGTTTGAAGAAGCGACACATTGACAGACCAATGCTGAGACAATGAAATCGATCCCGGTACCCTGACTCAACCGATCAACGGCATTTTCCTGACGCAGAGGGTCGTGACAACAGCGTGAATATACGCCTTTTTATCCACGCTGTTGTCCCAAGGCACATCGAGACGGTCGTTTCGCTGTCCAGAAAATGAAGCTGGCAGCGGGAAAATGGCTTGAAATAAGGGCATTCGCAGGTTCTGGCTGTCAGCGGGAGCGTGGATAAGTTTCCGCTGAGCGAGAGGGTGAAATTGAGCAAATCCGCTGCTGTAACTCTTGTTTCGCTATCAAAGGCAAAAATCGGAGATTGAGACTATCGGATTGTTGTCATTTGAGAGTTTTTGAGGAGTTGAGACTCTCGTTCTGTTGTCAAATGAGACTGTAACTGTAGTTTCGATGTCCGTGAGACATAAAGGGAATAAAGATAGAAGAAAGCTGTTGAACAAGATGGATAAAAAGCTCAATATAGTTGTAGATATGAATGGTTGTCCGAATCGCTGTCGTCATTGTTGGCTTGGCCATATGCCGAACAGAAGAATGGAAGATGGTGCGGACAGGTTTATCGTGAATTATTTTTCACCGTATTTTGATAGAATTGCATACTATAGTTGGTTAAGAGAACCTGACTATTGTGATGATTATGAAGAACGCTGGAAAAAAGACTTGAATATTTCTAAAAATACTGTCCCTCAGCGCTTTGAATTGGCAAGTTTTTATCGCATTGTAAGAGATGAAAAGTATATCCCATTTTTGAAATCAGTCGGGGTAAAGAAGGTACAGTTGACTTTTTTCGGGCTTGAGCCTACCCAGGATAGATATATCGGCAGAAAAGGCGCTTTTCAGGAAGTGATGCGCGCGTCGAATATCCTCATTCGTGATGGCATCATTCCGCGCTGGCAATGCTTTATAAACGAAGAAAACAGAGATGAAATAGTCCAATTATATAGGGTGGCAAGGGAAATCAGGCAGAACCGCTGCCCTGAACTGGAGTTCTTTGTACATGAAGGCAGCTGCGAAGGAGAAAACCGGAAATTGTATCCGATCCGAATCGAAAAACATCATATACCGGAAGAAATAAAAGAAGTGTTTCTCAATTACGATGTGCTCCGATCAGAAGCAGAATGCCATCGTGCTTTATTGAATGATCATTCCAATCCTGTCTTCAGGATCGAAAACGAAATAACCTTGAACATTTCTAACCTGTTTGATGTTTACTATAATTTTACGCATATGACAGATTCTTGGAAGATCGGCAATCTGAAGACGGATGATCCTGAAATACTTGTCCAAAACATCTTGTCTGGAAACACATATGCTCTTAACTCGGCGAAACAATGTACATGGGCAGAATTAACGCAGAGATACGGCAATCCTTCATCAGACAGGGTTTTTGAGTTGGATGACTATAAAATGTATTTGTTTAACGAATACCTAAGGGATTAATTATACTGTTGCCCCACGCGACACGGTTGTCTGACTTATTCCTTTGAACGGTCAGGGCATATCGGACACGGATACGAGAGTTCCGAGGCATATCGAATGCGTGGCGCTGCTGGAGAAAGGAGCAAGAGCATGAACCTCACCTGGATACGCAGACTCTACGACGCCGGGACACGGCTGGAGATCCGGGCCGACCGGCTTATCGAGCGGATGATCGGCAAGGCCATCCGCCGCCGCTTTGCAAGCAAAAAGCGCCGCCGCTGACGATTTTACAGCGATTTCTCCCGATCAGAAAACGGATTGCCGCAGCCGCGGCAATCCGTTTTTCACCAAGTCTTCGTTTTCTATGCCAGTTTTCATCAAAACACCCGGATCGCGCCGAAGGTGAGGAAGGTCATGATCGCCGCGGCGATGCAGACGCCGGCAAAAATGGCGGGCATGGCGTTTTTCAGGCGCATATTCATCAGCGCCGCCACCAGCGCCCCCGTCCAGGCGCCGGTGCCGGGCAGCGGGATCGCCACCAGGATCAGCAGCCCCCAGAAGCCGTAGCGCCGCACCGTCTCCTCCTTCGCGGCGGCCTTGCGCTCCATCTTTGTGATAAAGCCGTCCAACGCCGCCCAGTGCAGCCGCAGCCAGGCAAACACGCGCTGGATATAGACGATGATGAAGGGCGTCGGCAAGAGGTTTCCGAGAATCGCCGCCGTGAGCGCCAGCGGGTAATCCAGCCCCAGCGCGATGCCGTAGGGCAGCCCCAGGCGCAGCTCCACCACCGGAACCATGGAGATAAAGAAGGTGCTGATAAATTTTCCAAAGACCGTCCCGGTCAGCCACTCGATCATACGATTGCTCCAAATCCGATTATCAGGGAAAGTATACCATACCCATTCTACTTTCGCAACCGCCGAAAGGTTAAGAAATCATAAGTTTTCTTCAAAAGGATATAATGATTATATGATGGCGAAAAGCGAAAAAGCTTTTCGCCGCGCAGCTTTGCTGCGCAGCAAAACAGCCTTGCTGTTTTGCCATATACTCATTGCAA
>CACZXQ010000060.1 GCA_902785115.1 Oscillospiraceae bacterium
AAGCGGGCGCTGCCGGAGGAGGAATAGTGCTTCGTGTTCAGCGCTTAGCAGAACGATTTCCTAACGCTTCATTAAGCATGCCGCAGGCTTGCGTGGGCGTCGCTCAGCCCTTCACAGAGGGCGTCGACGTCCTCCTGCGTGGTATAGCGCGAAAGACCGATGCGGATCGCGCCGTCGATGCTTTTCGCGTCCAAACCGATGGCTTCGAGCACATGGCTCCGCCCGCCTTTTTTGCAGGCGGAGCTTTTTGATACATAGACCTCGCGCGCTTCGAGAAAGTTCATCAGCACCTCGCTGCGCCAGCCGGGGAGCGAGACGGAGAGGATGTGCGGCGCGGCGCTCTGAACGACGCGAAGCTCCGGAATGGCGGCGGAGAGACGATCCACGATCTGCGCCTTATACCCGGACATCCGCGCGATATTCTCCTGCATCCCGGCCTTGCCGAGCGCACAGGCCGTGCCAAAGGCCGCGATCTGGGGCATGGCCTCGGTGCCGGCGCGCCGCCCGTCCTCCTGAGAGCCGCCGAGGATATAGGGCTTTAAACGCAGCCCGCTTCTGACATACAGCGCGCCGATCCCCTTCGGGGCGTGGATCTTATGCCCGCTGACGCTGATCATGTCCGCGCCGAGGCTCTTCGGCGTGAAGGGGACTTTGAGAAACGCCTGCACCGCGTCGGTGTGCAGCAGCGCCGACGAGCGCCGCTCCCGAAGAAGCGTTGAGACGCCCGCAATGTCCGTGACCGCGCCGGTCTCGTTGTTGACGAGCATCAGCGACACGAGCACCGTGTCCTCCCGCAAGGCCGCCGCCACACGCTCGACCGGGATGGCGCCGCTGTGGTCAGGCATGAGGCGTGTGACCTCGAAGCCGCGCGCTTCCAGCGCCTCAAGGCTTTTGCGGATCGCATCATGCTCCACGGCGGAGCTGATGATGTGCCTGCCCTTGCGCTTCATGGCCTCCGCACCGGAGAGCAGCGCCCAGTTGTCGCTCTCTGAGCCGCAGGAGGTAAACACAAGCTCCTGCGCCTTGCAGCCGATCGCGTCCGCAACCTGTCTGCGGCTTTGGTCCAGCAGTTTTTTCGCCTCCCTGCCCAGCGTGTGGGTGGAGCTGGGGTTTCCGTAAATTTCGGTCATCGCTTTGACCGCCGCCTCCGCCGCCTCGGGGCAGACGCGCGTCGTGGCGGAGTTGTCGAGATAATGTTCCATGTCTTGTGCCTTTCTTTAACCGGCCACTGACCACAGGCCACTGACCACTCGAAAAATCGGAGATTTAATAAAGTATGAAGTACATTATAACCACTCTTGGCTGCAAGGTCAACCAATATGAGACGCAGGCGATGGAGGCGATGCTCCAGGCGGACGGGCATGAGCCCGCCGCGCCGGGCGAGCTTGCGGACGCTGTGATCGTGAACACCTGCGCCGTGACCGCCGAATCCGGGCGCAAGTCGCGCCAGACCATCCGCCGCCTGCGGGATGAAAACCCCGGCGCGGTGGTGGCGGTGTCCGGCTGCTATTCCCAGCTAAGCCCCGAGGAGAGCGCCGAGATCGGCGCAAACGTCATCTTCGGTACCAACGACCGTCAGGGCTTCGTGCGCGCGGTGGAGAAGGCCGCCGAGCAGGGCGAGGGCAGCCGGGAGATCGACGCGCCCTTTAAGCGGCGCAGGTTTGAAGTGCTGCCCGCCGGCGCTGTCGCTGGGCGGACGCGGGCGATGCTGAAGATCCAGGACGGCTGCGTGAACTTCTGCTCCTACTGCATCATCCCCTACACGCGCGGGCGGCTGCGCAGCCTGCCGCCGGAGGATGCCGCGCGGGAGACCCGGCGCATCCGGGATGAGGGCTACCGCGAGATCGTCCTCACCGGGATCGAGGTGGCCTCCTACGGCGTGGATCTGCCCGGAAAGCCCGGTCTTGCGGACGTGATCGAGGTCGTGGCCGCAAACGCGGGGGAGATGCGCATCCGCCTCGGTTCGCTGGAACCGACGGTGATCACCGAGGATTTCTGCCGCCGCGTCAAGGCGACAGGCAAGCTCTGCCGCCATTTCCACCTCTCGCTCCAGTCCGGCTGTGACCGGACGCTCAGGGCCATGAACCGCAAATACGACACGGCGGCCTTTTTCGCGGTGACCGAGCGACTGCGCTCGTATTTTCCCGGCTGCGCCCTCACCACCGATCTCATCACCGGCTTTCCCGGCGAGACGGACGCCGACCAGGCCGAGACGCTGGCGTTCATTGAACGCTGCGCTTTCGCGGACATGCACATCTTCCCCTACTCCCGCCGCCCCGGCACGCCCGCGGACAAGCTGCCCGATCAGTGCCCGAACGCCCTCAAGGCGCGCCGCGCGCACGAGGCGCAGGCGGTCGCGGCGAAGATGCGCCGCGCGTTTTTGGCGCAGAGCGTGGGGGAGACCCTGCCGGTGCTCTTCGAAACGAGCGAGGACGGCAGTGTCGGCCACAGCGATACCTATCTGCTCGTGAAGGTGCCGTCGCGCGACCTGCGCGGCGAGGTGCGGAAGGTACGCGTCACCGGCGTGGAAAACGACCGCCTGATCGGGAAAATTGTTTGACAGATTCTACAAAATGTCATATACTATTTTGGCGAAATTTCCAATATAGGAGGGGATTCAATGGCAAGAGAACAGGTGTTCAATTTTGCGGCCGGACCGAGTGTACTGCCTGCATCCGCACTGGAGCGAGCGAGGGCGGAAATGCTTGACTATCACGGCTGCGGCATGTCCGTGATGGAGATGAGCCATCGAAGTCCCATGTTTCAGGAGATTTTCGACAGCACCAAGCAGAAGCTCAAGGACGCACTCTGCGTGCCCGATACCCATGAGATCCTGTTTCTGCAGGGCGGGGCGACGCTGCAGTTTGCGTCCATCCCCATGAATCTTCTCGAGGGCGGCGCCGCCGACTACGCCGTGACCGGCAATTTCTCCGGCAAGGCGGCGAAGGAGGCGAAGAAGTACGGCACGGTGCGCATCGCGGCGGATACTTCGGAAACCGGGCATGACCGCATTCCGGCGCAGCAGGAGCTGAAGCTCTCCGAGGACGCGAAGTATTTCTACTACTGCGCGAACAACACCATCTACGGCACCGAGTGGCAGTATGTGCCCCAGACGAAGGCGCCGCTCGTGTGCGACATGTCCTCCGACATCCTCTCCAAGCCCGTGGACGTGAGCCGCTACGGTCTCATCTACGCCGGGGCGCAGAAGAACATGTCCCCCGCCGGGCTTACCGTTGTGATCCTGGACAAAGCCCTCTGCGGCAGGGAAATGCCCTATACGCCGGAGATCATGAGCTATCAGACCCTCGTCAAGCACGATTCCATGCTCAACACCCCGCCCTGCTGGTGCATTTACATGCTGAGCCTGGTGCTGGACTGGCTGAAAGAGCAGGGCGGCGTCGAGGGCATGGAAGAGATCAAGCGGGCAAGAGCCGCGAAGCTCTACGACGTTCTGGACAACAGCCGCCTTTACAAAGCGCACGCGCTCCCCGGCAGCCGCAGCGATATGAACGTGACCTTCCGCACGGAGGATAACGAGCTGGACGCCGCCTTTGTCAAGGGCGCGGCGGCGCGCGGCCTTGTGAACCTCAAGGGACACCGCATCACCGGCGGTATGCGCGCAAGCCTCTACAACGCCATGCCCATGGAGGGTGTGGACGCGCTGATCGCCTATATGAAGGAGTTTGAGAGAGACCATGTTTAAGATAAAAACCATGAACGCCATCGCCCCCGCCGGCATCGAAGCGCTCGAGCGCCGCGGCTGCACAGTAGGGGAGAGCGTGGAGCAGCCCGAGGGCATCCTGCTGCGCTCGGCCGATCTGCACCAGTACCCCAGAAACCCGGAGCTGCTCGCCATCGCGCGCGCCGGCGCGGGCTACAACAACATCCCCGTGGCCGACTGCGCCAACGAGGGCATCGTGGTCTTCAACGCCCCCGGCGCCAACGCCGTCGCGGTCAAGGAGCAGGAGATCGCCTCTCTGGTGCTGGCCTCGCGTGACGTGCTGGGCAGCATCGACTATGTAAAATCCATCGCGGATCGGGGCGAGGAGATCCCGAAGCTGGTGGAGAAGGGCAAGGCCGCCTTCGCAGGACCCGAGCTGATGGGAAAATCCATCGGCGTGATCGGTCTGGGCGCTGTCGGCGCGCTCGTTGCCAACGCCGCCGTTGACCTCGATATGCAGGTCTGGGGCTATGACCCCTTTCTGTCCGTGGATGCGGCCTGGCGTCTCAGCCGTTCGGTGCTGCACGCCTCCACGCTCGATGAGATCTATGAAAACTGCGACTATATCAGCATCAACGTCCCCCACACGGAGACGACGCATCATATGCTCAATGACGAGGCCTTCTCCAAGATGCGCGACGGCGTGCGCATCATCAACGAGAGCCGCGCCGAGGTCGTGGACGATGAGGCCATGACCCGCGCCCTCCAGAGCGGGAAGGTCGCCAAATATGTCACGGACTTCCCCAACGAAGTCATCCTGAAAGCGCCCAACGTGATCGCCCTGCCTCATATCGGCGCCTGCACCCCCGAGAGCGAGGATCGCTGCGCCGTGATGGCGGCCGAGGAGATGTACGACTACCTCGTAAACGGCAACATCCGCAACAGCGTGAACCTGCCCGACGTGTCGCTCAGCCGCATGGGCGTCTGCCGCCTCTGCGTCATCCACCACAACGTGCCGCGCATGATCACCCGCATCCTGGACTTCATCAGCGCGAAGAACATCAACGTCGAGCATATGATCAACAAGCCCCGCGGCGGCTACGCCGTGACCATCGTCGATCTCTCCGAACCGATCGGGGAAGAGGTCGCTGAGGCGATCCGCCATATGACCGATGTGGTGAGGGTGCGCGTGCTATGAAAAAGATCGGAATGCTGGTGGCCGTCACGCGCGAGATGCGCGCGGTCTTTGCCCGCTACGGCAGAACCGTCGCGGAGGAGACGCGCTGCGGCGTGAAGCTGCTTACCTATGATATGGGCGCGTATCAGCTCATCGTGGCCGGTTCCGGCGCGGGAGAGATCGCCGCTGCCGCCGCCTGCGCCCTGCTCATCGACCGCTATGAGGTGGAGCTTGTGGTAAACTTCGGCGTGGTGGGCGGTCTCACGGAGGAGATGACGCGCACGAAAACCTGCGTCATTGAGCGTGTCGTGCACTACGACTTCGATACCAGCGCCTGTGACGGGACGCTGCCCGGACAGTACTGCGAGTACCCGGACGTGTATCTGCCCGCAACGCCCGCCCTCGTTCGGCGCGCGCTGGAGATCGCGCCGGAGCTGAAGGCGGTGACCTGTGCCTCCGGCGACAAGTTTGTCGAGGGCAGAGAACGCAAGAGCGCCCTGCGCGATCAGTTCGGCGCGGATATCTGCGAGATGGAGGCTGCCGCCGTGGTGCTTACCTGCAATAGAAGCGAAGTGCCCTGCCTGCTCATCAAGACCGTGGCGGACGCGCTGTCCGACGGGGCGGAGGATTTTAACACGGCGGTGCAGCACAGCGCCGAGCACTGTCTCGCTGTGGCAGACAAAATAATTCGGGAACTTTAAAACCGTAGGGGCGACCCTTGCGGTCGGCCGCAGAAAAGATGCGGGCGACCATAAAGGTCGCCCCTACAACTGTAAAGGAGAAATCATGACGGAAAAATTATACGATCAAGACGCTTATCTGCATGAATTTACCGCCGTTGTCGAGTCCTGCGAGACGGTCAAAAACGGCTTTGCCGCAGAGCTTGACCGCACGGCCTTCTTTCCCGAGGGCGGCGGACAGGCCGCCGACACCGGATGGATCGGGAACGCGCGGGTGCTGGACGTACAGGAGACAAACGGGCGCATCCTGCACAGGATCGACCGTGCCCTGCCGGTGGGGGAGACGGTCTCCTGCGCACTCGATTTCGAGCAGCGCCGCCGCCGGATGCAGAACCACTCGGGCGAGCATATTTTTTCCGGCACGGTGCACCGGCTGTATGGGCTGAACAACGTGGGCTTTCACATGGGCGAGGACTGCATGACCGTGGATTTTGACGGGGAACTCAGCGCCGAGGAGCTTCGTCTTGCCGAGGACGAGGCCAACGCCGCCGTGCGGGAAAACCTGCCCATCCGCTGCTTCTTCCCGAAACCGGAGGAGCTGGAGACGCTTTCGTACCGCAGCAAGAAGGAGCTGGAGGGGGCGGTGCGCCTGGTGGAGATCCCGGGGGTGGATCTCTGCGCCTGCTGCGCGCCGCATGTGCGCAGGACGGGGGAGGTCATGCTCGTGAAGCTCCTCACCGCCGAGCGGCACCGGGGCGGCGTGCGTCTGACGCTGCTGTGCGGGCTTGACGCGCTGGCGGATTACCGCCGCCGTCAGGCGGAGAGCAGCGCGGTGTCCCATCTGCTGAGCGTCCCCAAGGAGCAGATCGCGGCGGCGGTGAAAAAGCAGCTCGAAATCCAAACGCAGCAGAAGGAGCGCGTCGCCGCCCTGAGCCTCGCGCTGGTGCAGAGCATGGCGGACGCCTTTTCGGAGACGGCGGGGAACATCGTCTGCTTTGATGCGCTGCTGGACGAGATCGCCCTGCGGGAGCTTGCAAACCGCCTGATGACAAAGTGCCGTATCGCCGCCGTCTTTTCGGGCAGCGACAGCGAGGGCTGGCGCTACATCATCGGCAGCCGCTCTGTTGATCTTCACGCCGCCGCAAAGGCGATCAACGCGGGGATCGGCGGCCGCGGCGGCGGCAGCCCGGCAATGATCCAGGGCCGCGCGGGCGCAAAGACCGAAACGATTCGCGGCTTTATGGAAAAATACACGGATTTAGACGCTCATAACGAAAATGTCTAATAATACAAGGGGAAAAGCAAATCTTTTTTTGCACTTTGACTGAAACCGGATTGACAATAGTCTGACATGAGATTATAATAAACATCGTGAGAGTGGGCGTTTCTGACCCATACATATTGTCCGACAACAGGAGGGCGCCTCTAAAAACGCCTGCCCGGCGCTGCGCCGGATCTTTTGCCCCCGGCTGTTTGTGCAAAAAACTCGAAATATACAAAGTATTCCTGCGTTTTTTGCCCTTCCATCCGGGACAAAATCTCTCGCCGCATCACCAGACCTGCGTTTTTAGAGCCGCCCCGGAAAGAAATTTGGAGGGTTATCTGTGAGAGATCTCAAACATCTGATCTATTTTGAGAATCTGCTTCAGGAAGCCAACAACGATCTTGTCAAGCAGGCCAAGGCCGACGGCAAGAGAGCAATTGGCTACACCTGCTTCTTCATGCCTGAAGTACTTCTCGATCTGCCTGGCTGCTTCTCCGTCCGTCTGAGAGCGCCGCGCTGCACTTCCCCCGACATCGCGACCTACTATATGTCAGCCCGCGTCTGCCACTATGCCCGCAGCCTGATGGAGCGCGCCCTGGAGGGCGGCTTCAATTTCCTCGACGCCCAGATGGCCACCGAGACCTGCACCGCCACCTGCCGCTTCCAGGAGCACCTGCAGCAGAAGCACCTTGACTCTGTCAAGGATATGCGCATCATCGACAACGATGATTTCTACTGCGAGTTCATCGACGTCCCCTTCAAGAAGACCAAGATCAGCTATGAGCACTATGCCGAGCAGCTGCGTGTGCACGTTCTCGGCACCCTGCATGAGCACTTCGGCATCGACGTGTCCGATGAGGCCGTCATGCAGGCCATCGAGCAGCAGAACGAGGTCTCCCGCCTCATCAACGAGATCGGTGAGTACCGCAAGCTCGATAACCCCACCATCACCGGCTACGAGTTCCATGTGATCCAGCTGGTGAGCCTGGTATGTCCCAAGTACCTGATCCTCCCCTATCTGCGCGAGACGGCGGAGGAGATGAAGACCCGCGAGCCGGATCTGAAGAAGGAGTTCCGCTGCAAGGTGGTTCTCGCCGGTTCCGAGAACGACGATCCCGATTTCACCAAGCTGATCGAGAGCTGCGGCGCCCGTGTTGTGTGCGACCGTTACTGCTACGGCGCTGTCGAGAGCCGTCAGATCATCGAGGTCAAGGAGGGCGAGGATCCTGTCATGGCGATCGCCCGCCACTATCTGGACGCGAGCAACTGCCCGCGCTTCATGCCGCAGGACGAGATGCGTGCCCGCAAGCAGCATCTGGCGGATCTCTGCAAAGAGTACAAGGCCGACGGCCTGATCGTGGCATCCAACAAGTTCTGTGAATACTGGAGCTACGAGCGCGTCATCGACACCGTCATCATGCGCCGCGATTTCGGCATCCCCGTCTGCTCCATCGAGAAGGAATACATCAACTCCGCCTCCGGCCAGCTGCGTACCCGCTTCCAGGCCTTCATTGAGAGTGTTGAGATCAAGCAGATTCAGGAGGGCAAGTAAGATGGCTAAGAAAGATATCAAAAAAGCGCTGAAGGACTTCTGGTTCGGCAAGCCCCACACCGCCGAGGAAGGCGGCCGCCGCCTGGGCGAGATCCTGGAGGACAAGACCGGACTGTATAAGCACAGAGAGTGGCGTGGCGTCAAGGACACCATGTACTACTTCTACATGATCTGGCTGTATAACTACATCATGATGGTCAAGGACGTCATGGTCATGGGCGGCGTCGTCAACTTCGCCAAGGGCGTGTGGCGCTACCGCTGGGTCGGCCAGACCTACCTGCCCGTTCTGCACTGGTTCGACCGCGGCCTGCAGGGTCTGCGCGGCGAGGCGCTGAAGGGCTCCGCGTGGCACTACCGCGCCATGGTCAGCAGCACCATCCGCCAGTTCCAGCGCATGTTCGCTTCCGATACCCGTCTGCACGGCGGCAAGCAGAATGAGCTCTACAAGCACAACATCGCCCACAACGAGACCGTTTGGGGCGGCATGTTCTACCCCTGGGACGGTGAGCTCCAGAACGTACCGCTGGAGATGATCCCCTACTTCGTCACCTGCCACGTCAACTCCCACACCGTTCTCAACTACATCGACGCGGTGCAGTCCATCGGCCTGCCCGGCGACCCCTGCCCGATGTGCCAGGCCGAGTCCGGCATCTTCGTTCTGGACGACGTGCCCGATTACGCCCCCGCCCTCATCACCTGCAACGAGGCCTGCGACGCTTCCGTCTCCACCTCCACCCTGCAGGACTGGTTCTTTGACAAGCCCCTCTTCTCTCTGCCCATGCCCATGATCTTCGACGATCCCCTGGTCAAGAAGTATTGCATGCGCGAGATCGAAGAGCTGTGGAAGTTTATCGAACAGCAGTACGGCATCCCCTTCAGCTGGGAGAAGCTGGTCAAGAAGCTCGAGCAGCAGAACGAGCTGCAGCGCTTCGAGTGGGAGAAATGGGAAGTCGCCGCGAAGACCTCCAGCTACCCCATCAACGGCGTCGCCCAGGCGCTGTACCGCATCTACCAGACCCAGTACGGCGATTGGGAGATCTGGCACAAGGTCGATGGCAAGGTGCGCAAGATCATGGAGAAGTGCGTCACCAAGAAGATCAACACCTTCCCCCAGACCCGCCACCGCGTGATCGCCTGGTCCTGCGCGCCGCTGTACTACTCCAACTGGTGCACCTGGGCCTACAACTGCTGGGGCCTGAATGTTGTCATCAATATGGACTCTCTGATGTTCGACATGACCCTCCGTACCGATTCCTACGAGCACGCCCTCGAGGATATGGCGCAGTACCACATGTGGGCGCCCATGCGCCGCATGGCCGTCGGCGGCATGAAGCACATGTTCGAGCTGTGGGAGTACATGGAGAAGTTCAACTGCGACATGGTCGCCATGTATGACCAGCTGCAGTGCAAGGGCGTTCAGGGTCTGCACGGCCTGTTCGAGGACGAGTTCCGCGACAGGAACGTTCCCGCCTTCTGGATTCCTCACGCGCTGCCTGACAGCCGTACCGTCTCCCGTGCGGAGATCCGCCGTCAGATCAACGACTACATGACCACCGTCATGCACGAAGAACCGCTCGACCCGTCCCTGCTGGACTTCGACGATTCCATGACCTGGTAATAGGAGGATAACAAGATGTGCAAATTTGCTAAGTTTCTGCTGAAGCTCCTGGCTGTCGGCCTGGTTCTGAATGTGGGTCTGTTCTGCGTGTTCTTCTTCGACCTGGACGGCAAGCTCCTCTTTAACGTCGTGGAGCCCTTCCTGAAGAAGCACTATGACGATATGGAGCGCAAGGATACCCTCCAGGCTCCCTATGACATGAACAAGTACCCCAAGTACGAGTACGACACCTGACGTCAGAAGAAGCCTGCTCCATTCCGCTTGCGCGGTTTCCGTAAGAGCCGCGAAAGCTCCATATCCGCAGGCTCCTTCTTCCTCTCCAAATCAAAG
>CACZXQ010000061.1 GCA_902785115.1 Oscillospiraceae bacterium
ATCAGCCGCCCGGCAGCATAACACAACTTTTTTACGAAGAAAGCACGGCGAATTCGTAGTTTATTACGACTTCGCCGTGCTTTTCTCCTATATATCAGGTTTCACCGCGCGGGCGGCTGATAGCCGCCCCTACGGGAGACAGTGGGAATTTTGACTTTTTTCACAGCCCCAGATGCAGAAGCTTCTGCGGGATGTGGCAGTAGCCGCCGGGATTTTTGTCGAGGTATTTCTGGTGGTATTCCTCCGCCGGGTAGAAGTTTTCGAGCGGCTGAAGCTCCACCTCCAGCTTTGCTGCGTACTTTGCCTGCTCGGCTTCATAGCGGGCTTTCAGCGCGGGAAGATCATCCGCGTCCACATAGTAGATGCCCGTGCGGTACTGGATGCCCTTGTCCCCGCCCTGCCGGTGGTAGGAGGTGGGGTCGATGGTCAGAAAGTACCAGTCCAGAAGCTGGCTCAGGCTGATTTTGTCCGCGTCGTAGTCGATGCGCACGGTCTCGGCGTGCCCGGAGCTGGCGCAGACCTGCCGGTAGCTGGGCGAGGCCGTGGGGCCGTTTGCGTAGCCCACCTCGGTCTCCAAAACGCCGTCAAACTGGTCGAAGAACTTCTGCGTCCCCCAGAAGCAGCCCCCGGCGAGATAAATGCTTTTTCTGTTCATATGATCGCCTCCGTAAATCAGCATAACACAGCCGCGTCAGTTTCGCAAGTTACAATCCGTCACGGCGCGACACCTTACACCGGGCGACCGCAAGGGTCGCCCCTACTGACCACTCAAAACTGATTGAGCATCCAGACCCCGTAATTGAGATAACCCGCGAAGGCGACCCAGAGGAGATAGGGAATCTGCAGCGCCGCGGCGGTTTTGTCGAGCTCCCGGAAGCTGAGCGTCATCCAAACGATCAGCGCCCAGAGCAGCCCCACAAGCTCGGTCACGCCGATGTAAAAGGCGTAGGTTTTGAAACTTGCTTTTTTCAAAAACATCACCCCGGACAGCATACGCCCGGGGTGATTGTCTTAGAACTATGTCACCGGCCTGCTCAGAAGGGGGAAGCTGCGCAGGCAAAAGGGGGCTATGAAAAAACACACCCCCCTTTGCTCGCTCAGGGGAAAACGCATGAATTATACAAATTTGCTCCAAGCCCGTATTCTCATTTTCATGCCCTCTGTGTCCAGCACACCGCAGGCAAAGCCCTTGCGCACCAGCGCCGCGGGCACATATTCGTCATACTTTTCAAACACCGGCACCTCGTTTTCGTACACCAGCGTGAGCGGATCGAAGTCCTTTTCCGCTTCCTCGCAGACGATGGCGTAAAAATCCGACTCGCTTACCTGCATGGTAAACTGCATATAGTAAGGCCGGGAGGACTGCAGACCCTTGAGCCCCAGCCGCGATGCGCATCTCAGCTTCAAAAAGCGCTCGAGCGCGAGAAAGGCGTAGCTTCCCAGCCAGGGGAAGAGCGCCCACATCTTGCCGCCGAGGGAGATGAGCGGCCTGTCCGCCATGCGGGATTCGCGAAAGAGCGAGCGCGCATCGGCAAGGCGGCACAGCGCGTGACGCATCAGATAGGGGTACCGCCGTTCCTCCGAGAGCACGCGGTACATACGCTCTAAAATGCGGGTGTGAATATCGCCCGCCACGTCCCCGAAGTAGGCGGGGATGCTGCCCTTGACGAGCGTACAGGAAAGCTCGTGCCGCTGGTGATCCACATCCTCCACCACCCAGACCCTGCCTGCGATGGCGATCTTGTCTCCGACGGGAGGAGGCTTCACGACGGTGCCGAGCTGCTCTGAGCCGGAGCGCACCGTATACTCCACATTCTCTTGAAAAACAGCGTAAAACTTATAGCTGTTCACCACCTGTTCTCCACGCAAGCCCAAAATCAGCCCGCCGTTTTCCGTGCGGCTGATGTGGTCGATGTCGAGAAGATGGCGCAGGAGCGTCTGATAATCCTCTCTCGTGACACGCTGAAAGGCGCTGAGCGTCAGCACACGGGAGGCAAGCTCGCCGGCCGTCATCTCCCCGTGGGAGGCCAGCGTGCTCATGGTCTGATGATACAGAAGGCTGTAAGGCAGACGATCCATGCGCGGCGGCTCTACAAAGCGTTCCTCGATATAAAGCTGCACCAGCGCGATGCCCTGCACGAGATACCAGGGAATGCTGTCGGGCAGCATGGCGCGCGCCTCCTGATGCTCCTCGCGCATCACAAACCACATCTCGGAGGGGTCTCCCCGGCGTCCTGTGCGCCCCATGCGCTGCAAAAAGCCGGAGACGGTGAAGGGCGCGTCGATCTGAAAGGCGCGCTCTAAGCGCCCGATGTCGATGCCGAGCTCCAGCGTCGCCGTGGCGCAGACGGATTGGAGGGAATCCTCGTCCTTCATCTCCTCCTCGGCGCTCTCACGGTAGGAGGCGGAGAGATTTCCGTGATGGATCAGAAAGCGCTCCGGCTCGTGCTTGACCTCGCAATAGTGCCGAAGCTGCTGGCAAACGGCCTCGCACTCCTCGCGGGAGTTGGTGAAGATCAGGCACTTTTTGCCCCGCGTATGCTCGAAGATGTAGCCGACGCCGGGGTCGGCCGCCGGAGGCGCGGGGCCGCTGACCTCCTCCATGGGCGGGGGATCGGCGGGGAGGAGCTTCCCTTCGTCGGCCTGGGGCGCGGCGTTGTAGAAATGCTCCATCGAGAGCCGCCAGACCTCCTTGCCGCCGTCGAATTTGGGGATGAGGGTTCCCCGGCGGCTTCCCGCAGCGAGGAATTTGCCTGCAAGCTCCGGATTCCCGATCGTGGCGGAGAGCCCGATGCGCCGCGGATCACAGCCGGCAAGTTTACATAATCTTTCAATCAGGCAAAAGGTCTGCAAGCCACGGTCTGCCCGCAGCAGGGAGTGGATCTCGTCAATGACGATAAAGCGCAGATCCCCGAAGAGGGAGGGGATCTCCATGTGCTTGTTTATGAGCAGCGACTCCAACGACTCCGGCGTGATCTGCAAAATGCCGCGCGGCTTCTTTAAGAGCTTCCGCTTGGCGCTCTGGTTTGCGTCCCCGTGCCAGCGGGTGACGGGGATGCCCTCCTCTTCGCAGAGCTCGTTTAAGCGCCCGAACTGGTCGTTGATGAGCGCCTTCAAGGGCGCGATGTAGAGAACTCCCACGCTCTGCGGCGGCTCTTCGTCCAATAGCGTCAGGATCGGGAAGAAGGCCGCCTCTGTCTTGCCGGAGGCGGTGGAGGCTGTGAGCAGCACGTTCTCGTCCGTGCCGAAGATCGCGTCCCCGGCGGCGTTCTGCACCGCCCGCAGACTCTGCCAGCCCGAACGGTAGATGTAGTCCTGGATAAAAGGCGCGTAGCGCGCAAATACGTTCATATCGTAAACTCCACAAAGCCGGGGTCTGTCTCGTCCGAGACGGCTTCGGACCTGGCGTAGCTGAAGTCCTCGGAATCCAGCAGCTCGCCGATGCCCATGCCGGGGTTTTGATACAGCAGGTCGAGCAGCTCGATAAAGTCCCGGATCACCTCGCGCGGCGTGATGTTCTGATCCGCGCCGATGCGCCCGTACTCGATCTTGAGAAAGCTCACAAGATCGTCTGTGCTGACGCGTCGGGCATAGCCGTAAAGCCCCGCGTGCATCTCGGAAAGCTTCTCGCAGAGCACCAGCATCTCCTCCGCCGTCAGCGGCTCGAGACGGATCACCGGCGCGAGCAGATCCCGTGCGCCGGGCTTGGAGAAGCGCCCCTCTGCGAGCCTTGAGCGCAGTGCCTCATAGCTGTAAATGCCGCGCCGCTTGTCTTCAAGCGCCTGGGGCGTCGCGCCCATGAGGATGCCAAGATACTTCGCCTTGCCCTGCAGCGTGTCGTTATACATGGTGAGGAGCTTTTCATAGTTATACTGTCGGGTGATGCTGTTGGGGATCTTGTAGATGTTCACCAGCTCGTCGATCATAATGAACATCCCCGTATAGCCCGCGAGCCGGAAAAAGGCGGCAAAGAGCTTGAGATAATCGTACCAGTCGTCGTCGGAGACGATGATGTTCACGCCAAGGGCTTCCTTCGCCTCGCTCTTGAGGGCGTATTCGCCCCGGAACCAGCGCACGACCCTGGCCTTTTTCTCCTCGTCGCCCTCGAGATAGGCGCGGTAGTAGGCCGAGAGCAGCTTTGCAAACTCAAAGCCGTGTACCAGCTCACTCACCGAGCTTGTCACCGCGTAGATTTTTCGATCCGTCGCGGCGGCGAGGGCGGGATCATCGGGCTGAAGCCCGGTCTCCTGCATGGCATCAGTCTGCACCGCGCTGATCCAGCGGTCGAGGATCAGCGTCAGCGCACCGCCCTCGGGCCTGGTTTTGGTGGAGAGATTGGAAATGAGCTCCCGATAGGTGGCGAGCCCCTGCCCCTTCGTGCCCTGCAAGCGCCTCTCGGGGGAGAGGTCAGCGTCGGCCACGATAAAGCCGCGATCCATCACAAAGTTGCGGATGGTCTGCAGCAGAAAGCTCTTGCCGCTGCCGTAGCGCCCCACGATGAAGCGAAAGGACGCGCCGCCCTCCGAGATGATGTCCACGTCGTGCAGCAGCGCTTCGATCTCATTCTTGCGCCCCACGGTGATATAGGGCAGGCCGATGCGCGGCACGACGCCGCCCTTTAAGGAGTTGAGCACCGTCTGCGCAATGCGGCGCGGCACTTTTTTATGTTCTTCCATGTGTCCCTCCCAGGAGTTCTCTCAAGTCTTCGATATAATCTTCCACCAGAATCAGCGCATCCCCCTCGCAGAGCAGCACGCTGTCTCCGATCTCGTCAAAGACTGCCTCGTTGATGGCGTCCGCCTCGATCGAGGGCATCCGGTGCTGCGCCCGGAGGATCGGGGCTGCGTCCGCTCCTTCCAGCAGGGCGCGCAGGATCGCAAGCTGCACCGCGTCCAGCGGCAGATCGCTCTCTGCGGGCGCAAGCGCGGGCGTCTCTTCGCGCTCTTTCGTTTCTTCCTCGGTCAGCAGGCTCTCGCACGTCTCGGCGGCGTCCCGGCGAATCCGCTCAAGGCCGCTCAGGTCGATGCGAAGCCTGGGGCGGGAGGCCTCCCTGTCCGCCGCGATCACCGCGTCGATGTATGGGCTCGCCCAGGCGTCCGCGGGGTTTTCCCGCAGATACCTCCCGGTTTTCAGATAACGGCGCAGCTTCGCGTCCGCCTCGTGCAGAAAGCCCTGCAGCCGCTTCTTGTCAAAGGCTGCTTTTTCATAGCTTTCCACCGTCCATAGCCCGGCTTTGCAGCGGTAAGTGCGGCAGCCGCTGAGCGCATAGACCGTGTTTTTCGGGATCTCTTTCCTGTAGTACACGGCGTTTGTGGGCGGATACCAACGGCGCGTGACTTTTTCCCCAAAGCAGAGCGTGAAGAGGTTTTTGTCCTGCCATGTATAGGCGGAGGCTTCGCGCCAGCATTGGGTGAACAGTGCCTTGCCGCGCTCCGGGTTCTCCGTGACCACGGGAGAAGCCTCCGGCGCCTTCCCGCCGAGCAGGCACAGCGCCGCGAAAACTTCCCCGTCCGTATGCGCTTCCGGGGTCTTCAGAACCGAGAGCGCCTCATCCTGCGCGAGCATCGAGGCGTCCGCGCAGGCTCTCGCAAGCGAGGGATCCACGCCGTTTAACACCGCATAGTCCAGCATCCAGCGCCGCAGATTCGGCTTCATACGCCGATCTCCGATCCCGGAATCCACGAAATCCCGCGCGAAGTCCCGCAGCTTTTGCAGGCTGTCCTCCGGGGAATCCGCCCCCACGCCGTTGATGAGCTCATAGACGTAGAGATAAGCGGCGGAGGCGGAGATGGGCTGCACGTCACCCCGGCGGAGCCGGGTGCGCCAACTGAAGTAGCCCCGCAGCTGTGGAACGCTCAGATCGTGGTAGGTGGGGAAGTAACACACGAAATCGTCCGTCCAGGGGGCGTCGTCCTCGTAATCGGCCATGAACATCGCCTGCCGATAGAAGTTTCGCGCCCTGGCCGCGGCGGATTCACTGCCGTATTCGTACAGCCGCCGCATCTGCCGCAGGCGCTCCGGGAGCTTCTCCTTCTCCGCGCGGTAGCTGCTTCCCGCAAAGGGAAGCGGCGTCTCCTGATACGCGCCGTCGGTGTCAGCGGGCTTGGAGCCGAGGACAATGGGAAAGCCCTTCGGCTTTCCCGCGGCAATGGCCTGATCGAGAAGCTGAAAGACAATATCTGATTCGGTTTGCCCGCCAAAGGCCACGTTGACCCACTGATTCCCGTGCATCCGAATGGCCGGGGAGAGGTAGGGCTTTTGCAGCCGGCGGAGGACTTCGCTGCCGTATTTGATGTCGCAGCGCTCAATCTCGACACCCGTGTCGCTGTCCCATTGGCGCATCAGCAGCGCGACCCATTTTCCCGTGTCCGGGTGGCTGAGCACCGAAAAACCCGGAAAATCCGCCCACTTGTGCTGCTCCTCGAGCCCGTATTTTTCCTTCGCGTAAGCGATCAGCTCTGCCAGCTCCACCGTGACGCCTTCCTTCGGTTTATATCCTGTAAAATAACGGCATTACCTCAGTTCAAATAATCATCACCGAACAATACTCTCAGATAATCCTGACGGGCATCTATGATTCTGGCAATGAATACTGCTTCATTTTCAATTTTGTACAGGGCAATATGTTTCCCACATAAGAGCATTCGCAGCTCTGTCTGAAATCCGGTAAGGGCTTCGATGGACGGCCCTTGTTCCGGATATCGCCCCAGCTCACGTAAATCTTTCATAATGCTGCCGACAATTCTGTTTGCGGCGCTCCGGTTTTTCAGTTCCGAGGAAATATACTGCTTGATCTGCGATAAATCTCTCGCGGCCTCCGGGGAAATGAAAACCTTATTCATTCTCTATCCCAAGCTGTGCCGATACCTCGTCGAGCGTCAGCCAGCCTTCCTTTTCCGCAGAATCCCAGCCCTTTTGTGCCTCATCCAAAAGGCGGCGCATTGCTTTCGCTCTCATAAACTCAGCGTTTTCGGGGGAGGCGAGAAACGGCAATCCGTTGTCATTGAGGGATTGCTGAATGAAGATATTAACAGCATCGGTGAAGGAAAGACCCTGGCTTGCATAGACCGCTTCCACGCGGCGCTTCACTTCGGGATTGATCCGCATTTGAAAGGTTGCGGTCTTGGGGGCAGTTACAACATTCAAGTTCTGATCCATGTTCATCAACTCCTTGCCGTTATTATAGTCCGTCTCGAGCATTCTGTCAATACATCGTCAGTACAGGGCAGGACAGGGGACGGTTCGGCGGGACAGGGGACGGTTCTACGTCCCATTTTTTTCTTGACAAATACAAGCGTCTAAAGATATAGTGTTGTCGGGTGATTTGAATGCCAAGAACGCAGAGAAAGAAAAGCGCCTCCAGCATCTACCACGTTATGCTGCGGGGGATCAACCAACAGCAGATATTTGAAGACGAAGAAGACTATCTTCGTTTTTTGTCGGTTCTGCGGGAATGCAAAGAAGTGAGCAAGTACAAGCTCTATGCCTACTGCCTGATGGGAAACCATGTTCATCTCCTTTTGCAGGAAGGAAAAGAGCCTCTTGATTTGATCTTCAAACGCATTGGCAGCCGTTTCGTCTACTGGTACAATCTGAAATATCAGCGAGTCGGCCATCTGTTTCAGGATCGGTATAAAAGCGAACCCGTGGAAACAGAAGCGTATTTTCTCACGGCATTACGCTATATCCTTCAAAACCCAATGAAGGCAGGGCTTGAGGAAACACCGGGGACTTATGGCTGGAGCAGTTACGCCAGCTATGCCGGAAGATCTGACGGACTGACTGATTCTGAGATGGCAATCGATCTGCAGGGTGGCCGCGATCATCTGCTAGCCTATATTGCGGAGAGGAACGAGGATCGGTTGATCGATGTCGCGGAGCGAAAGCGAGGATTGACCGATGAACAGGCAAAGACGATCATGAAGCGCGTCTCCGGATGCGATAGCGCGTCTGCCTTTCAGGGGCTCGCAGCGAAACGGCAGAAAGAAGTCCTTGCCAAGCTGCTTGAGAACGGAGTCTCAGTACGCCAGGCAGCGCGAATGACCGGCGTGCCGAAAACGACAGTCGCAAGGTGTAGCGGATAAGCTAAGAATAGCGGGACAAGGAACCGTCCCCTGTCCCCGTCCTGTCCCGTTCGGACGCTCTTTGCTTCTATACGAAAAAATACGGTATCCGCAAAAGCAGATACCGTATTTCTGGTGGAGACGGAGGGATTCGAACCCTTGACCTTACGGATGCGAACCGTACGCTCTCCCAGCTGAGCTACGCCCCCAAATCTTTCAGCTTCGTTATTATAACACATTTTTTTGATTTGTAAAGAAAAACTTGAAATTTTTTTTAAACTGTAGTACAATGCTGATCGTGGCTTTTGACAAGGCTGCACTAGTTGGGGAGCCAGCGGTGCCCTGTAACCTGCAATCCGCTATAGCAGGGACGAATTCCCGGCCGAGGGTGTGTTCTGTGTCGTCTGACCCCGGTAAGCAGCGTTGACGATCCGGTCTCACGCAAGGTCAACCCGTGAACCATGTCAGGCGGGGAACCGAGCAGCATTAAGCGGTGCTTGGCTTGTGCCGTGAGGTCGCCGGATCTGAGCCGGCTGCCGGCGTAACGGGCATAGCGCATGATTCGGAGCCGGGTGTGCAGTCTTGTCAAGGGTCACGATTTTTATAAGATAGGAGGGCGGTTTATGTACCAGGCGCTGTACCGCAAGTGGCGCCCGCAGACCTTTGACCAGGTCGTCGGGCAGGAGCATATCACCGAGACGCTGAAAAACCAGGTCAAAAACGACCGCCTCTCCCATGCCTATATCTTCATCGGTACCCGCGGCACCGGCAAAACCACCTGCGCCCGCATCCTTGCCCGCGCGGTCAACTGCGAGCATCCGGTGGACGGCAACCCCTGCGGCGAATGCGCGGCCTGCCGCGGCATCCTCGAGGGCAGCATCATGGATGTGGTGGAGCTGGACGCGGCCTCCAATAACGGTGTGGACAATGTGCGCGCCCTGCGGGAAGAGGCGGTTTTCAGCCCCTCGACGGTGAAAAAGCGCGTGTACATCATCGACGAGGTGCACATGCTCTCTGCCGCGGCCTTCAACGCGCTGCTGAAGATCCTGGAAGAGCCGCCCGCGCACCTGATGTTTATTCTCGCCACCACCGAGCTGCAGAAGGTGCCGGCGACGATCCTGTCCCGCTGTCAGCGGCACAGCTTTCGACGGATCGACACGCAGCGTATTGCGGCCTACCTGCAGACCATCGCCGCCAGTGAACGCTTTGATCTGAAGCCGGACGCGGCGGAGCTGATCGCAAGGCTTGCCGACGGCGGTGTGCGCGACGCGCTGAGCCTGCTGGATCAGTGCTCGGCGGCGGATACGATCGACGTGGAGTCGGTCTACAGCACGATGGGGCTCGCCGGAAACCGGCGAGTGGCACAGATGCTCGAGCGCATCCTCAAACGGGAGACGGCGGCGGTGCTGAAGGAATTTGCCGCCATGTGGATGGACGGGAAAGATCCCGGCACCCTTCTGAACGAACTCAACGGTCTGTTGCGGGATGTGTTGATGATGCGTGTTGCCCCGCGCGGGGCGGAGGATCTCATGTCCGGCGCCTATGAGCGCGCAGCGCTGCAGGGCTTTGCCCAGCGCCTGACCGCTGAAGAGCTGATCGCGGCGATGGACCGGCTGCAGCAGGCGATCGCGTCACTGCGTGATGCGCGAAATCCCAAGACCGTGGCGGAGCTTTGTCTCGTGAGCCTCTGCACCGATCCGGGCGGAGACAGCATTTCCGGCCTGCGCGCGCGTATTTCGCGCCTGGAGGAGGAAGTGGCGCGCGGCGTCCCGATTGCGGGAACGCAGGAAGCTTACCCGGCCCTTGAGCCGGAGGAGCAGCCGCTGCCGCCGGAAGAGGAAGCCCCCTGGGAAGCGGAGCCGGAGGAAGCGCCGCAGCCGGAACCGGTGATCGAAACGGCGTACGTATTGTCCAACGAGGCGTTTACCGTAATCTTCTGCCCTTCGCCGGCCTCGTTGTCCGTATTGAAAACCGTCGCCTTGTTCACTGCGATCGAATGGGCCGTGCCGCTCCGCTCGCCGATCTCGAAATTACCGCGCCAGGGGCGGATCGTCGTCTTGCCGCTCTGGTTGCCTATTTTGCCGGTCGAAAATCTGCCCGAATCCTCGAACACGATTCCGCCTTCGCCCACAAATACGGTGGTGGTGTCTACATTGCTGCTTTTGTTCGAGAGGCGCACCCAGTCGCTGCCTGCTATGACGAG
>CACZXQ010000062.1 GCA_902785115.1 Oscillospiraceae bacterium
AAAGAGAACGCAGAGTATGTGGCCCGAACCCATACAGGGATCGATGACACGGATTTCCTCCGGTTTCAGGGCAGCACATTCCTTTCGGATGGTAGCAAGCTGCGCCTGCACCTCCGGCTCCTGCTCTGCCTCGTCCAAATAGTACTTCCATTCGGATTTCAGGGCATCGTTGGGATGGCCCTCCAGCCACAGGCGACCGAGGCTGTTCTCGACCATATAATGGACAATCCAGTCCGGCGTGAAAAGCTGCGTAGCGGCGGGGATATTCTCCTTGGTGATTTTGATGTTCTTCTTCAAGTCGGCGAAAACCTTGTCTTTCGGCTCAGTGTTGTAATATTGATACAGCCAGCCGATGATCTGCACCTGATCGGTCCAATCCTCCTCCGGAATGATGGTGACCATCTGCTCAATCACACTGCCATCGCGAAGCATATAGTCCGGGAGCAGCAATTCAGTGTAGTCCTCGATCCGCTGGAACATCCCCGGCAGGATGATCGACCAGCGAGTGTTCAGGATGCCCAGCCACTCGCTCACAAGGTAGTTCGGCACCAGCGTGACCTGATAGGGCATGAGCATCAGGATAACGTAAAAGAAGAAGATACCGCTGCGGATCTTGCCCCGCCAGCGTGTGAAGCTGTAGGCCGCGACCGAGGCGATGCTCACCTGGAAGATAACGATCGGCACCACCAGAAGGATGCTGTTCCAGTATTTGAGCAGATAGTCCGGGGATTTGATGAGCCCCGTCACATACTGCGAGAAGGATACCTTGTCCGGGATGAACTTGAGGTTCACGGTCTTGGAGACGTAGCCGCCCTCGGTGGTGGAGAAGATCATGCCGTAGTTGGATTTGATCTCCGCCTCGGACATGAAGGAGTTGGTGATCGTGAGCACCGTGGGCAGCAGAAAGGCCACCGCGAACACAAGGCAGAGCAGGAAGGTGACGCCCCGGCTGAAATAGCGCTTTTTCTTCATCCCTCCACGTCCTTTCCGAACCAGTCCTCCGCCTTGAACAGCAGCGCGATCAGCACCACCATCACGATGGCCATGACCACCGCCGCGGCGGAGAGCTTCTGGTAATCGAGGGATTTGAAGGTGTTGTTCATAAAGTGCTGGAGCATATAGAGCGTCTCATAGGGGTAGTCCCCCGTGAGAAGATACACCTCACGGAAGACCTTGAAGGAGTTGATGAGCGAGAGGATCGTCACAAACAGCACCGTCGGTGAGAGATAGCGAAGCTTGATCTCGAAGAACTTGTACCACTCGCTCGCCCCCTCCACATCCGCGACCTCGAGCAGTTCCTTCGGGATGTTGGCAAGCCCCGCCATGAACAGGATCATATTGTAGCCGAGGTTTTTCCACAGAAACAGGAGGATGACCACGATCTGGCTGTGTTCGGTCTGAAACCAGTCGATCTTATCCGCGCCGAAGAGCATCAGAAACTCGTTGATCGTGCCGTTATAGTTAAACAGCACCTGCCAAATGAGCACCACCGAGGCCACCGGCACCATCATGGGGCTTAAAAAGAAGGTGCGAAACTGGCTTTTTAAGGGGATACGCGCCTCGAGCAGCAGCGCCAGCACGATGGCGAGCACCACCGCCAGCGGCACCGCGAGCGCCGAAAAGGTCAGCGTATTCTTCGCCGCCATCAGAAAGGCGGAGTTCTGAAAGAGCTTGACGAAATTATCAAGCCCCACGAAGTTCCGGGAGCCCACGCCGTCGATCAGCGAATAATAGACCACCACGCCGAAGGGCACGATGAAGAACACCGCCACCCCCAAAAGGCTCGGCGAGAGAAAACAGAGGCTCTGCAGAAAGTCCCGGAAGCGGTCATTGAATTGTAGCTTATGCTTCTTCATAAATGTAACCATTTCGTAACATATTGTGCTTCCAAACGGCGATATTATACAACATACAGAACTGTTCCGCAAGGTTTCACAGACGATCTTAAGGAATCTAAAGGAAAATTAAGAAATGGGTACTGTGAAAAAACGTCAAACAGAACAACACATACTGCAGGGGAGACCCTTGCGGTCGCCCGGCGGCGGCATCTGAACAACATGAACAAATCCGAAGCGAAATCGTATATTTACGATATTTCGCTTCGGATTTTTCTACTGCGCGGGCGACCGCAAGGGTCGCCCCTACGATCGTCAGGTTTTTTCACAGCCCCTTTACGATTCGTTGCGAAGCGACGCCTCTACTATTCATTCTTCATGCTTCATCGACTCCGAGCAGCATCCGGTCGTTGTCGAGCGCCTTGCCGGCGGCGAGCTTGAACTGCTCCATGAGGTCGGCGATGCTAAGGCCGCGCCGCTTTTCGCCCTTTACGTCGAAGATGACGCGCCCGCGATCCATCATAATCGTGCGGCTGCCGAGATCGAGGGCGGACTGCATATTGTGCGTCACCATCAGGCAGGTGAGGCGGTTTTCCGCGACGATCTGCTGCGTGATGCCCAGCACCTTCTCCGCCGAGGCGGGGTCGAGCGCCGCCGTGTGTTCGTCCAGCAGCAGGAGCTTCGGCGGGTTGAAGGTCGCCATCATCAGCGTGAGCGCCTGGCGCTGTCCGCCGGAGAGAAGCCCCACCGGCTGCTGCATCCGATCCTCCAGCCCCATGCCGAGAAGGCTCAGCCGGGCGCGAAACTCCTCCCGATCCGCGCGGCTCACGCGGCTGAGCCAGCCGCCCTTTCCGGCGGCGAGGGCGAGGTTTTCCTCAATGCTCATGCCGGGTGCGCTGCCGTGCATCGGATCCTGGAAAAGCCTGCCGATCTTCTTGGCGCGCCGATACTCAGGCAGCAGGGTCAGGTCCGTATCGTCCAGGGTGATGCTGCCGGTATCGGTGATAAAGCTGCCGGAGATGGCGTTAAAGAGCGTGGATTTGCCGGCGCCGTTTGCGCCGATGATCGTGACAAACTCGCCGTCCTCCACGCGCAGGCTCAGATCGTTCAGCGCTTTTTTGGCGTTGACCGTGCCGGGGTTAAAGGTCTTGGAAATGTGGGAAATGTCGAGCATCGTCAGTCCCCCTTTCCCGTGCGATGCGCCATGCGCCGCTTCATCAGCGGAAGCTGCGTCTTGAGATAAGGCCCCGCGATGGCGATGATGACGATCACGGCAGAGACCAGCTTGAGCATGAAGGCGGGCATATGGAAGCGCAGCGCCACGGTGTACACCAGGCGGAACAAAAACGCGCCCAACACCGCACCGATCGCCCGCACGGGGATCTTCCCCTTGCCGAGAAAGGCGTTGCCGATCAGAAGGCTTGCCAGCGCCACCGTGACCATACCGGTGCCGATGTCGATGTTCACAGACTTCTGGCTCTGCGCGAGCAGGCAGCCGGAGAGGGCGGTGAAGGCGTTGGCCACCACCAGCCCCACAACGGTGGTGAAGGCGGGATTAATGGATGAAGAGCGCACCATGTCCGGGTTATTGCCGGTCGCACGGATGGCAAGTCCCAGCCGCGTGCGCAGAAAGAGCGTGAGGAAGACGAGCGCGAGCGCCACCGCAAGCAGCGCGACGAGCAGCTTATACTGCTCGTGCAAAAACGTAGCGGCAAGGGCGCGTTTGGCCCAGGTGAACACCGTCTCGGTCTTGTTCATGTTGAGAAGCGAGGAATTGCCCATCACGGCGATATTGATAGAGTACAGCCCCGTGTTCACGATGATGCCGGAAAGCAGACTGTCAATGCCCATTTTCGTCTGCAAAATCGCGGTCACAAAGCCCGAAACCATGCCCACGAGCATGGCGGCGGGAATCGACAGCCAGGGATGCCCCGCAAGCGCCACCACCGCCCCCACGGCGGCGCCTAAGGTAAAGCAGCCGTCGGTCGAGAGGTCGCAGACATTCAGCATCGAATAACTCAGAAACAGCGCCAGCACAGTCAGCGAGCTGATCAGTCCCAGCTCCAGCGCGGTTTGCCCCAGCGTGAGGACAGAACCCAGATTCATTGACTTCACTCCTTGCAGCCGAACGGGCGATTTTCCAATCGCCCGTCAGCCTCGTATCATGTCGGCGGGTGACCGCAAGGGTCGCCCCTACAGTATTACCCGAGGTCGGAAAAGCTCTCGGCGGTGGTGATCGGCTGCACCTTGGTGCAGAAGGGGGCGATGGCTTCCGCAACCGCGTCATAGTCGAGACCAAGGGCTTCGCAGGTCTCGGTGTTGACGGTGGCGGTGCCGTTATCGAAGGTTCTGACGGCGGTGGCTGCGGGGTCAGCGCCGTCAAGCAGGATCTCAGCGATCATGTCCGCTGTCTCAACGCCGAGGTTCGCGTAGTCCACGCCGTAGCCGAGGAAAGCGCCGTTGAGCGCAAAGGAGTCCGCCCCGGTGAAGTGCGGGATGCCGGCCGCCGCAAGCTCCTCATAAATGGAGAGCTCAGCGGTCATGATCGTGTTGTCGGTCGGGGTGAAGATCGCGTCCACCTTGTCGGCGATCAGCGCCTGGGCGGCGAGGGTGACCTCCTCCACGTTGGTGCCGGTGCGCTCAATGACCTTGACGCCCTTGGCTTCCAGATATTCCTTCGCGGCGGCAATAGGCGCGGTGGAGGCGTCCTGCCCCACGTCATAGAGAAGACCCACGGCGGCGGCATCGGGCTTGACTGCAAAGATCAGGTTCATGACGGCGTTGGTGTCCAGATAGTCGGAGGTGCCGGTGACGTTCGCGCCGGGTGCCTCCAGGCTCTCCACCAGCCCCGCGCCCACGGGGTCGGACACGGCGGCGAAGACCACAGGGATCTTATTGTCCTCGGTGGCGCTCTGCATCCCCATGGCAACGGGTGTGGCCACGCCGACCATCAGATCGACGTTCTGCGCCTCAAAGTTTGCGATGATCTGGTTCATGACGTTGGCGTCCGCCTGGCAGTTGTCATAGAGGATCTCGAAGCTCACGCCCTTCTCTGCGCCGATCTCGGCAAGGCGGTTCTCGATACTCTCCACGATCTGATTCAGGGAAGCGTCGTCCACAAAGTTGCAGATGCCGATTTTATAGGACACGCCCTCGGGAGAGGGAACATACGCCTCGGCGTCAGGCACGGCCTGGGCAGGCTCGGCGGGTGCCTCGGTGGCAGCGGGAGGAACGGCGCCGCAGGCGCAGAGCGCGAGGGCAAGGGCTAAGGTCAGCAGCATGGCAAGAATCTTTTTCATGTTCATTCGTCCTTTCATTTCGTCATAAAAATCGTCTTTTTCCTTTTTCAAGAACGCCATCGTTTTGTATACAGCTTCATGGTTTCTCACCTCATATAAATAAAAAACCTGTCCCAACAAACGCAAATTGCTTTGCTGGGACAGGATCGAATACACATCCTGCGGTGCCACCCGGCTTGACGCGGCAAACGCGCCCGCTTTTACGCATACCATCATATGCCGACCTTTGTTCACGGAGCGTCCAGCTCCGGCTCACATACTCGGGGTTGCCCCTTTCCGCTCGCCCTCAGAAGTCCATTCGGCATCCGCTTTTCCGCCGCGCTTCCACCGCCCGCGGCTCGCTTTGTGAAAAGGAAGGATGCTTACTCACTCTTCTTCAACGGTTTACTTAATTAAATCATGTTTTCCGCTTTCTGTCAAGGGGCGAACGCGCTTTTGTGGATTCTGCTCTTTCAGCCCTTCACAATGCGCAAAATATCGTTAAACATCACAACGGCCATCAGCCCCAGCAGCAGCACCATGCCGGCGGCATGGATCATGCCCTCATACTTGGGATCGAGCTTTTTGCGCGTGACGGCTTCGACGCCGGTGCTCACCAGCAGCAGGAACACCCGCCCGCCGTCCAGCGCCGGAATGGGCAGCATATTCATGATCGAGAGGTTCACCGCGATGAAGGCGCCGAGGTAGAGGATGTTATACACTGCGTCCACGGTGCTTGCCGCCTGCTCGCCGGTCTCGGCCATGAGGTTTACGATGCCGACCGGGCCGGACATATCCTTGACGCCCACCTTGCCGGTCACAAGCTGCCGCAGCCCCTGCCAGACCATGCGCCCGAAGCCCATGCAGCTCTCCCATGAGCGGCGCAGCTTCACAAGAGGCGTGGCCTCCTCCGTGCCGAAGTAGAAGCCGTACATTTTATTTTCGTAGCCCTCGTACTCCACCGGCTCCATCGCAAAATCCCGGAAGCTCACTTTCTTCCCGTCGCGGATCACCACGATGTCATACACGCCGTCGCCCTGGCTGAGAAAATCGCCCACGTCGTAGGTCTCATAGATGCGGTGGCCGTCGATCGTATAAAAACGGTCGCCCACCTGCAAGCCCTCCGCGCTCTCATAGGGGCAGCCCTCCATGAAGCCGGAAAGGATCGGCGCGTGAAACGCGGCGGCGCTCGCGTAGAGGATCAGCACGATCAGAAAGCCCAGCAGAAAGTTCATGGCGGAGCCCGCGCAGAGGATCAGGATGCGCTTCCAGATCGCCGCGTTGGTGAAGGCGCGGGGGTCTTCCGAGCTTTCATCCTCCCCCGCCATCGCGCAGTAGCCCCCGATGGGCAGCAGCCGCAGGGAATAGAGCGTCTCGCCCTTCTGCTTTTTGAAGAGCGCGGGGCCCATGCCGACGGCAAATTCTTCGACCTTCACGCCGCAGGCTTTGGCGACGATGAAGTGCCCGAACTCATGGATGCCGATCAGCACGCCGAAAATCAGGATCGCAAGCAGGATATAAACGATGGTCATAGATAATCTCTCCGAAATCGAGTGGTCAGTGGTTGCTAAAAATTCTCTCTCACAAAGGCTCTCGCGGCTTCGTCCGCTGCGAGGATCGCGTCCAGATCCTCTGCCGCGGTGACGCCGACAGTTTCCACTGCCTCGGCGGCGGCGTCATAGATGCGGTTATAGCCCAGCTCCCCGCGCAGGAACTTGTGTACCGCGACTTCGTTCGCAGCGCTCATGACACAGGGGGCGGTGCCGCCGCGCTTGGCGCAGTCCATTGCAAGCTTGAGGCAGGGGAAGTTTACGAGGTCAGGCTCTTCAAAGCTCAGATCCCTGAGCTTCCAGAAGTCGAGATGCTCAAACAGCGAGGGGCAGCGCTCCGGCCAGGTCAGCGCAAGCTGAATCGGAAGCCCCATGTCCGGTACGCCGAGCTGGGCGATCACGGTGCCGTCCACCAGCTCCACCATAGAGTGTATGACGCTCTGGGGGTGAATAACCACCGTAATGTCCTCAGGCTTGACGGAAAAGAGGTGCATAGCCTCCACAAATTCCAGCCCCTTGTTCATCAGCGTGGAGCTGTCCACGGAGATTTTCGCGCCCATGCTCCAGTTGGGATGCGCCACCGCCTGCGCGGGCGTGACGCTCTCCAGCTCCTCGCGCTTCTTCCCGCGGAAGGGGCCGCCGGAGCCGGTGAGCAGGATCTTGTGCAGCTCCCCCGCTCCCCTGCCCATGAGACACTGGAAGATGGCGGAATGCTCCGAATCCACGGGCACAATCTCCGCGCCCTTCTCCTTTGCCCGCGCCATGACGAGATCACCTGCACAGACAAGCGTCTCCTTGTTGGCAAGGGCGATGCGCTTTTTCGCGTCGATGGCGGCAAGCGTCGGCCTGAGCCCCACCGCGCCGGAGACCGCCGTCACCACGCAGTCGCTTTGCCGGAGCGTCGCGGCCTCGATCAGTCCCTCCATGCCGGAACCCACGCGGATGTCCGTATCGGCCACGGCGATTTTGAACTGCTTTGCCGCCTCCTCGTCATAGACCGCGACGAAGGCGGGCTTGAACTTTCTCGCCTGCTGCTCCAGCAGGTCGATTTTCCGGTTCGCGGTCAGCGCCGCGACACGGATGCCGGTATGCTCGGCCACCGCGGCGGTCTGCCGCCCGATGGAGCCGGTGCAGCCGAGAATGGAAATGGAATGAACCATACAATCACCTTTCCTTTGCGGCTCCCCTGCCAAGGGGAGCTGTCATGGCGCGTCTCACGCAAGCGCCATGACTGAGGGGTCTGCTCGTTATTGTGCAATCTTATTTCGAAGCGTTGTTCAGGCTTTCCGCTGACAACCCCTCCGGCCTCGCTTGTGCGAGTCCACCTCCCCTTTCAGGGGAGGCAATCATCGTTTCAGCGTTTTCAGATAGCGCTTGTGCTCGTCGCTGACGCGGAAGCTCTCCACGGCCTTCTGGATCGTCTTGTTGTGCGTCCAGGGCTCTAAGCGCTTTTCCGTGAGATAGGGCAGCGCCGCCTCATACTGCTTGGCAAGCGCCGTTGCAAAGTACCAGGCGATCATCATGCGGACATAGTATTCCTCCGACTGTACCGAAGCAACCCAGTCAGGATAGCGTGGGTCGAACGCTTCGTCCAGAAAATGCGTCATCAGCATCCCGATCCCATAGCGGACGGTGTAGGTCTCTTCGGAGGAGAGCCATGCGGGGATGCGCGCAAGGAGCCTTGCGCGGTTCTTTTTGAACACCGGCGGGCGCAGGGAGTCGCAGGTCGCCCAGTTGTCGATATAAGGCAGAAAGCGCTCCAGCTCCGCCATGCAGGCGTCAAAATCCCGGATCTGCTCGATCAGGAAGGCTTGGAGGCTGTTTTCCTCCAGATAGCGGTGCGGAAGCGCCGCCAGGAAGCCGGACACATCCTCTGTTTTATATAACTCCCTTGCGAGCTTTCGCAAATCCGGCGTGCGCGCGCCGAGGATCGTCTCCGGGTTCAGATTCGGGATCAGCCTTGCCACAAACGCGGCGTTCTTCTCATCCCGCAGCGCAAAGAGCTTTTGTTGAATATCCATCCCGGCAATTCTCAAAACTCAAAACTCACGGCTCAAAACTATTTCACGCCGCCGTATCTGCGGTCTCTTCTGTTAAATTCCTCGATCGCCTTGTCAAGCTCGTCAGGCGTAAAGTCCGGCCAGAGCACGTCCGTAAAGTAAAACTCCGCGTAGGCACACTGCCACAGCAGGAAGTTTGACAGGCGCTGCTCCCCGCCCGGGCGGATCAGCAGATCGGGGTCGGGCACATTCGCGGAATAGAGGTAGCGGGAAAACTGATCCTCCGTCAAGTCCCCGTCCGCCTTGCCCGCCGCGACATCCGCGGCGTAGCGCTTTGCCGCGCGGACGATCTCATCCCGCCCGCCGTAGTTTAGGCAGATATTCGCCTGAAAGCCCTCGATCCGGTTTGTGATCTCGTCCGTCTCCGCCGCAAGCGCCTGCAGCTCGGGAGCAAGGCCGCTCACATCCCCGAAGATGCGCATGCGGATACCGTCGCGCTCCATGGAGTCGATGGCCTCATGCAGATACTTTTCCAGAAGACGCATGATGGTCTTGACTTCATTGTCCGGGCGCTTCCAGTTCTCGGTGGAGAAGGCGTAGACCGTCAAATGCTCCACGCCGATGTCCTTGCAGTAGTGGGCGATGGTGCGGAAGGTCTCCGCCCCGGCGGAGTGCCCCGCCGTGCGCGGCAGGCCGCGCAGTTTGGCCCAGCGGCCGTTGCCATCCAGAATGATGGCAATGTGGCGGGGAACGCGGTCAAACCGCTTCCCCGCCGTCATGTCGCATTTCTCCATCAGATTTCCGTCAGCTCTTTTTCCTTGCGTTCGGTGATCTTGTCGATCTCCTTGATGAAGTCGTCGGTCAGCTTCTGAATGTCCTTCTCGGCGATCTTGTAATCGTCCTCGGTCATCTCGGAGGCCTTCTGCTGCTTCTTGAACTTCTCGATCGCGTCACGGCGAATGTTGCGGATGGCAACCTTGCTCTCCTCGCCGTACTTCTTGGTCTGCTTGACGAGATCGCGGCGGCGCTCCTCGGTCAGCGGCGGGAACACCAGGCGGATGCCGCGGCCGTCGTTCTGCGGATTGATGCCCAGATCGGAGGCGAGGATCGCCTTTTCGATGCCCTTGAGCACAGAAGCGTCCCAGGGCTGGATGAACAGGGAGCGCGGGTCGGGCGTGGAGACGGAGGCCACCTGCTGGATCGGAGTGGGAGAGCCGTAGTAGTCCACGGTGATCTGATCGAGCACGGCGGCGTTGGCGCGCCCGGCGCGGATGGTGGCGAGGGTGGTGTTCAGCGCCTCGCAGGTCTTTTTCATCTTGTTTTCAAATTCCGGATAATTCGCCATGATGGAGTACCTCCTGATTGTAGATTTATCGTAAAGGCAATACCGCATAATGCGGCAAGAGCAGATTCCGAGAAAAACCGAGTTCTGATGATGGCACTTTTTCGCAGGAATACTTTGTGTATTGCAAGAAAA
>CACZXQ010000063.1 GCA_902785115.1 Oscillospiraceae bacterium
CCCCTTGCTCTTAGTCCTTAGATTTTAGAAGAATAGATGCTTTTCCCCCACCGTAATACGCATATACCAATTTAATATTTCTGCAAAGCACTAAATGCTGAACACGATAAACTGGTGCTCTGAAAGACTATGTTTTTCAGAGCGCCTTGCTTATTATTCGCGGTAATCGAACATAAGATCGTACATGCTCACGGTGTCGCCGTCCTTGACGCCCATCTGTTCCATGCGTTCAAAGACGCCGGCTTCCCGCAGCACGCGGTCGAAGTACATGCGGCTTTCATAATCGGAGAAGTTCACCGTCGCCACCAGACGCTGCAGCCAGGGACCTTCCACGATCCACATATCGTCATCGTGGAGAATGGAGAGTTCCTCGGACGTATCCACCGTCGGCTCGGGCGGAACGTAGTCGGCCTCGTAATAGAGTACCGGCGGCAGGGTGGAGAGCCTGTGCGCGCATTCCTTCACGAGCTCGCGTGTACCCTCATGGGTGACGGCGCTCATCTCAAAGAAAGCATAACCCTGCGCCTCCACGTGCGCCTTGAGCTTCTCGATGTTCTCCCGATCCCCGCCCAGCAGGTCGCACTTGTTGGCAACCACGATCTGGCTGCGCTCGGCAAGCGCGGGATCATACTCGCGCAGCTCGGCATTGATGGCCTCAAAGTCCTCAACGGGATCGCGTCCCTCACTGCCGGAGACGTCCACCAGGTGCACAAGCAGGCGGCAGCGGTCGATATGCCGCAGGAAGTCGTGTCCCAGCCCGGCGCCCTCGGACGCGCCCTCGATGATGCCGGGAATGTCCGCCATGACGAAGGAAACGCCCTCGTCCACATACACGACGCCGAGGTTTGGAAACAGTGTGGTAAAGTGGTAATTCGCGATCTTGGGATGCGCCTTGCTCACAACAGACAGCAGCGTAGACTTGCCCACATTGGGAAAGCCCACGAGTCCCACGTCCGCCAGCAGCTTGAGCTCCAGCGTGACATCATGGCTTTCACCCGGAAGACCGGGCTTGGCAAAGCGCGGCACCTGGCGGGTCGGCGTGGCAAAGTGCATATTGCCCCAGCCGCCGCGGCCGCCCCTGGCGGCGACCCAGTTTTCACCGTCGGACATATCGTGCATGATGCCGCCGGTCTCCGTATCGCGCACCAGCGTTCCCCGGGGAACTTTGACATACAGCGTCTCCCCGTCCTTGCCGTAGCAGCGCTTGCCCATGCCGTTTGCGCCGTTTCCGGCCACATATTTGCGTTTATAGCGAAAGTCCATCAGCGTGGACATATTATCGTCCACGACAAAGACCACGTCGCCGCCGCGGCCGCCGTCGCCCCCGTCGGGGCCGCCCGCCGCGATATATTTTTCTCTGTGAAAGGCAACCGCGCCGTCCCCGCCTTTTCCGGCGTGGACGCTGATACGCGCCTTGTCAACAAATGAGGATGCCATGGTATTCCCCTCCTCTGAAACACGGAAAAAGGCCGGACGCTTGTCCGGCCTTTCTTGAGTCATTTACTGAGCGATCTCTTCGTAAACAGAGACCTTCTTGCGCTCCTTGCCCATGCGCTCGAACTTCACAGTGCCGTCCACGAGGGCGAACAGCGTGTCGTCCTTACCCTTGCCCACGTTGGTGCCCGGGTGGATCTTGGTTCCGCGCTGTCTGACAAGGATGTTGCCGGCCAGGACAAACTGCCCATCGGCTCTCTTGGCGCCAAGACGCTTAGACTCGGAGTCGCGGCCGTTCTTGGTAGAACCCATACCTTTTTTATGTGCCATTTAGGTTACACCTCCATAAGTCAAAATCAAGTGCGGAAATAGATTAAGCGTTGATGGCTTCGATCTGAACCTTGGTATAAGGCTGACGATGGCCCTGGGTACGACGATAACCCTTTTTGGGCTTCATCTTGTACACACGAACCTTGGCGCTCTTGCCGTTCTTCACCACATTTGCGGTGACGGAAGCGCCTTCGATGACAGGAGCGCCGAACTTGGCGGTCTCACCGTCAACAACAGCCAGAACCTGATCGAACTTGACAGACTCGCCAGCAGCGACATCCAGCTTCTCGACGAAAATCACATCGCCCTCAGCCACACGGTACTGCTTGCCGCCGGTCACGATAACAGCATGCTTCATAAATGATTTCCTCCCTCTTTACAGGACTCGCTCTTGAGGCGGAGACATGGCTCACTTAAAGCCCCTTCAATGCGGCTTGAGTAGTATAACACGAGGGACAGGCTGTGTCAAGCATTATTTCAGCAAAAAATGAGAAGAGAACAGTGAAAAGATATCGTGTCAATTTGCGGTCATTGAAATCCCTTCCCGAAGGGAACACCATAATGATTCCCTGTTCCTTCTTCACGCTTCACTCATAAAACGTGAAGCCATCTTCCGCCAGGACAAGGCTGCCGTCCTCGCCGCTCATGGTAAGAAGCGCGCGGTGCAGCCCGTCGCCACTGTGCCAGGAGAGCATCAGACCCGGGATCGCGCCGCCGAGATCGGCGGCAAGCTGTACGCCTTCGCCGCGCATCAGGCTGCAAAACCAGAGCGTTTCGGCCTGATAGAAGCCGTTGGTATCCTCAACAAAGCCCACGCGGCTGAGCGTCACGTCATAGACCCGCGCGCCGCTTTTGAGGCAGAGCTGCTCGCCGCTCTCCGCGGTCTGCACATAGTCCAGAATGGGAAGGCTCCCCTCCTCCACCTGGCTCATGCGCAGAAACTCGAAGCCGCCCTCACCCTGCTTTGCGTCCGGGCGCCAGCGCGCGTCCAGCAGCTCACCCAGCTCGTCATAGGAGACCGTGAAGCTCTGGATGCCCGCGGCATAGGGCGCGAGTTCATAGAGCGTGGAGAAGAGTACGAGGCCGTTTTCATCCAGATACCACGAGTTCTCGCGCAAAAGCTTTACAAAGCTGAACGCCCAGTCCTTCTCTTCGATAAACGAGCTGATGGCGGCGCTGAGATTTTCGTCGCTGTGCGCCTGCTCCAGCATCTTCTGTACGACAAGCGCAGAGAACGCCTCATAATCCGGCGTCAGCTGGTCAAGGGTCAGAAGCGCCCCGGTTTCGGTATCAAAGACATAGGCGCTGCCCCCATACATGCCGTGAACACCGCCGGTGTAGGTGCTGGTATTGAAGTACAGGCTCAGCACCCGGCTGTCCGCGCGCAGGACTTCCGCCGTGCGCGAGGAGAAAAATTCCAGCGGCATCTCCGCGCCGGTCTCATAGACATAGCTGAAATTGTCCAGCGCCTGCTCCAGCAGGCCGTTATAGCCGTCGGAAGGGCCGTCGCCATAGTCGTTGCCGGTGAAATAGGTCTCGTCCAGCATGGCGATATACTCGTTGATGGTGTCCGCCGCGGTCTCCCTGCCCGGGATGCTCACATGGGGCGTGATATAGGAAAAGTCCAGAATCTGCCGCTCCCCGGTCACAGGATCAAATTCCTGATATGCTGTTTTGCGGAAATTCACGATCACGCTCTGCTCGGACTGCGCCGCCACAGGCGTCTGCTGCGGTTCCGCCGGCGCTTCCACCGGGGTCGCGGTGACTTCCACAGGCGCGCTTGTCGCCTCTGGCGTTACTGTCACCGTGGGCAGCGGCGGCAGCTCCACGTCCTTCAGGCGCTCAAGCTGCGCGCATGCGCCAAGCTGCAGCGCCATGGCCATCGTCAGCATCAGAATCATCAACTTTTTCATAGTTTCTACCTCTTAGATTTCATCGTATGGGATTTCCAACGACAGCGATGCGTTGGTATAGCGCGCATCCGCCGTCACCTCGCGGATCAGTCTGATCCATGGCGGCAGTCTGATCTCCTGCCCCTCGTCCGCGATCTCAAGCTCCAAATACGCCCGATCACTCCAGAACGGGAAAATGTCCAGTTCAAATTCCTGCCCCTCGTAGGAAAAGCACCACCGTAGCTTGCGGATCGTATTGCGCGCCGGGTCCGCCCGCTTGAGAAGCGCTGCGTATTCTTCCTCCGAAAGCTCCTCCTCGTCCTCGATGCGCCGCAGGTCGGAAAGCTTCGTCTTTGTTGTGTGGGTGCAGGTATAAACGCCGTCTCTCCCCCGCCTGCGTACGCGCTCGGTCGTTCCCGGCGAGGCGAGCAGATAGGTCTGGGTGATCTCCGTCGCCTCCGCCCCGGCGGCTTTCAGCTCGGCCTCGCTCGGCATGCGGATCAGATATTTTCTCTCGATTTCAAAATGTATATCTCTCATGGCATGTCATCATAGCACACGGGCTATGTCCTTTTCAACGGAAATTTCTGTACACGCATAGCTTCAGGGGATGTGTTTACACACATCCCCTGTCTGCTATGCTCTCGGATGCGCTTTGTTATAGACGTCTTTGAGCTGCTTTTTGACAAGCTGGGAATAGACCTGGGTGGAGGAAATGTCCGCGTGGCCGAGCATCTCCTGGATTGCGTGGATGTCCGCGCCGTTTTCCAGCAGATGCGCCGCAAAGGAGTGGCGCAAGGTGTGGGGCGTAATATCCTTTTCGATATTGGCCTTCTTCTGATAATACTTGATGATCTTCCAAAAGCCCTGGCGCGACATGCGCTCCCCACTCACGTTGACAAACAGCGATTCCTCGTCCGGCTCCGAGATCATTTGCGGGCGCACAAGGGTGATGTAGTTATCCAGCGCCTTGATCGCCGCGGGATACATGGGGATGATGCGCTCCTTGTTGCGGCTGTGGCAGCGTACCACGCCCGCGCCCAGATTCACATCGGAGATGTTCAGATCAATCAGCTCCGTCACGCGCATGCCCGTGGCATATAAGAGTTCCAGCATCGCGCGGTCACGGTAGCCTTTCGCGTCCACACAGCGGGGCTGCTCCAGCAGCAGCTCCACTTCTCGGCTCGTAAGGATCTGCGGCAGCTTCTGCACGCTCTTATCGGATACGAGCTTTGTGGCCGGGTTCACTGTGATGATCTGACGGATGAAGAGGTAAGAATACAGATTCTTGATCGAGGCGATCGAACGGGAAACCGTGGCAACAGATTTTCCGGCTTCCTTCAGCCAGTCCACATATTCGCCAAGCTCCTCCGCCGTGGCTGTCACGATGTCTGCGTCCGTGTGGGTCTCCAGATAGGCCGCAAGCTGACGGATGTCACGCAGATAGGAACTGAGGGTGTTGGCCGATGCGTTCTTATCATCCTTCAAATAATGTTCAAAAAGCTCGATGATTTCAGAATTCTGCAACCAAAGCCCTCCTTCCCGGAAATGATCAGAATACGGAATACGATACGGTGACAGCCGCAGCCGCGCAGGATGCGATCAGAAGCTGACGGCGCAGCAAAAGCTGCCGCTTTCTGCCGTCACTGCGAAGATACTCCGCCATGCAGGCGTCGGACAGCTCCATGCCGCATCGGGCAAGCGCCGCGTAAACCGGCGTCAGCACCGCAAGCGGCAGCAGAGACATAAGCCATACCGCAAGCCCCTCCCCTGTCGGAGCACCGAGCGCGAGAAAGCGCTCCATACACAGCATCCCCAGCAACAGAGACCCGAAAGGGATCACATAAGCGCCCAACGTCGTCCCCGCCAGCAGCGCGGGCAGCAGCATCAGCATGGCCGCCATCCGACGCGACAATACAAACTGTTGACCGATCGCGGGGACAAAACGCAGCAGCACCGCACCGGTTATGAAAAACAGCAGCAAAAACAGCCGATGCGGAATGGCGGGCAATCCTTCGTTTCTTCTCATCGTGTCACCGTTATGTAATCTTTATCAATAAAAATACAATTAACATAACTGCGTTGTGGTAACAATATATTACAAATTCGCAAACTAATCAAGTCCTTTTTTCGATTTTTTTCAAATTATTTTTTTGTTTATGTTAACTCCAATTTCACTCTCTTACAAGCGCTTGTAGAGTTACATGCAAAGCAGGCGGATTTTATCCAGATATAGTATCTTTTCTGTGCAGATTCGCATAATAAGGGATTTATGTTATGTCAACTCTTTCTATTTTGTTTCTTTTTTCGCTTAAACGACGAGTATTTTGTTTCTGTTTTTTTACCATTGAACAGTATGCTCCCCAGGAGCCACCCGGCCAGACTGAAGCTCACAACGCTGAGCAGAGCTGAGGCGTCCTGTGTTTTCCCGCCGATCAGGCAGCCCGCCGTCAGCAGGACGAGGCACAAACCGATCCCCCCTGCCAGCGCACGAAGCAGGTTCCCGCCTTCCTGCCTTGCCCCAAGCCCCGCAAGAAGCGCCGCTGCAAAGCTCAAGAAGGAGCTGAGATACCCGAACTGCGCCGACCGGATTTCCAGCGCGCGGACAATCACCGCCGCAAAAAAGCTCAGCACCGTCGCCGCGACAGCCCACGCCAGCATCCCGCGCCCGAAGGCGCGCAGGCTCCCCTTCTCCATAATCGTTTTTACAGACAATAAAAACACCCCCGACGGATAAGATGTTACATCCTATTTGCGTCGGGGGTGTTTTATGTGGCAAAGATTACTTCTTCTTGGCCTTGGCAGCCTCTTCGGCCTCCATCTTCGCGGTGGTGGAAATGGCCCACTTCTTGGTTTGCAGACGGACGCGATCCTCACCGGTCTCAAAGGTGATGGTGTCCTCGGTGATCTGCACGATCTTGCCGATGATGCCGCCGATGGTGACGATCTCATCACCCAGGCTCAGGGAATTGCGCATTTCCTCGGTCTTTTTCTTTTTCTTGTTCTCCGGGCGAATAATCATGAAGTAGAAGATCGCAAACATTGCAACCAGCATAATGATCATCGAAGCGCCGCCGCCGGCAGCCCCGGCAGTTTCAGCCGTCAGGAAGAGATTCATAGGGGACTTACCTCCAAAATTTCAAAGTATTTGTATTATAGCCTGTCCTCGAGATAATTGCAAGAACTTAAACCCGTTTATCCAAAATTTCTGTAAATTCCTGTCGGAAGGCGGCAAAGGTGCCTGCGTCCAGATTCTCGCGGATGCGCCGGGTCAGGCTGTTGTAGAAATACAAATTGTGCGCCACAGCAAGGCGCATGGCCAGCATCTCCTCGGCTTTGAAGAGATGGCGCACATAGGCGCGGGAGTAGCGGCGGCAGACCGGGCAATTGCAGGCAGGGTCGATGGGCCGCTCGTCCTTGAGGTATTTCTCGTTTTTGATATTGATGATGCCGCCCCAGGTGAAAAGATGCCCGTGCCGCCCGTTTCGCGCGGGCATGACGCAGTCAAAGAAATCCACGCCGCGCCAGACGGCCTCAATGATATTCCCCGGTGTGCCGACGCCCATCAAATAGCGCGGCTTGTCCTTGGGCATGTACTCCTCCACCGCCTCGATGGTGTCATACATCTCCTGATGGCTCTCCCCCACCGCGAGCCCGCCGATGGCGTAGCCCGGCAGGTCGAGCGCCGCGATCTGTTTCATATGCTTCGCGCGCAGATCGTGGAACACGGCGCCCTGGTTGATGCCGAAGAGCATCTGCCCGGGGTTTACGGCGTCCTCTTCGCTGTTATAGGCCGTGAGCGCCGCCTTGCAGCGCTCCAGCCAGCGGAAGGTACGGTCACAGGAACGCTTGACGTAGTCATAGGGCGAGGGGATCTTGATGCACTCGTCAAAGGCCATGGCGATATCCGAGCCGAGATTAGCCTGGATGCGCATGCTCTCCTCCGGCCCCATGAAGATGTGCCGCCCATCGACGTGGGAGTTGAACTTCACGCCCTCCTCACTGATCTTTCTGAGCTTTGCCAGTGAGAAGATCTGAAAGCCGCCGCTGTCGGTGAGGATAGGGCCGTCCCAGGTCATGAACTTATGCAGGCCGCCCAGCTCCTTGATGAGTGTGTCGCCCGGGCGCACATGCAGATGATAGGTGTTCGAAAGCTCCACCTGGCAGTCGATCTCTTTTAAGTCCCGCGCAGACAGGGCGCCCTTGATCGCCCCCTGTGTGCCGACGTTCATAAACACCGGGGTCTGCACCGTGCCGTGCGGCGTTTCCAATTGCCCGCGCCGGGCGCGGCCTTCGTCTTGCTTGAGCAGTGTGTATTTTCCCATAATATGATCCTTATCTGTTATTCGAAGAAACAGGCGTCGCCAAACGAAAAAAAGCGATAGCGCTCCTGCACGGCAACCTTATAGGCGTTGAGGACGTTTTCGCGCCCGGCAAGGGCGGAGACGAGCATGATGAGGGTGCTCTCCGGCAGGTGGAAATTGGTCACCAGCGCATCGATGCATTTGAAGCGGTAGCCGGGATAAATGAAAATGCTCGTCCAGCCGGATGTTGCATCCAGCGTTCCGTCCTCGTTGGCAAAGCTTTCAAGCGTGCGGCAGGAGGTGGTGCCCACGGCGATAACGCGGCCGCCGGCTTTTTTCGTCTCGGTGACGACGCGGGCGGTCTCCTCCGGGACGATGCAGAACTCTGCGTGCATCGGGTGATCCTCGATCTCCTCTTCCTTCACCGGTCGGAAGGTGCCGAGACCGACGTGCAGCGTCACATAGCAGATGTTTACGCCCTTCGCCGCGATCTCGTCCAGCAGCTCCTCCGTAAAGTGCAGCCCCGCGGTGGGAGCAGCGGCGCTGCCCAGCTCCCGGGAATAGACGGTCTGGTAGCGCTCGCTGTCGTTGAGCTCCTCCTTGATGTAGGGCGGCAGCGGCATCTTGCCCAGACGCTCGAGCACCTCAAGGAAAATGCCTTCATAGTGAAACTGCACGATGCGGTTTCCGCCCTCGATGACAGCCTCCACCGTGGCGGTAAGCTCGCCGTCACCGAAGATGAGCTCCTGACCGGGTCTGGTCTTGCGTCCCGGACGGCTCAGGCATTCCCAGCGCCCCTCCCCCAGATCGCGCAGCAGCACCAGCTCCACGCTGCCGCCGGTGGGGCGGGCGCCGATAAGCCGCGCGGGCAAGACGCGGGAATCGTTCAGCACCAGGCAGTCCCCCGCGTGCAGATAGTCCGGCAGGTCATAGAAGTGCCGGTGCTCCAGCGCGCCGGTCTCTTTATCCATATGCAGCAGGCGGGAGTGATCGCGCTCCGGGATCGGGGTCTGGGCGATCAGCTCCTCCGGCAGGTCAAAATAGAAATCCGATTTCTTCATTTCACAGTCTCCTATATACAGCTTTCTGTATTCTAACAGATAGCGTCCCAATTTTCAACGGCATATCCGTTTCATTTTTCCCATATGCTTAGGAGATCAATTTCTCAAATGGGAGGATACGCATTTGAAAACACCACTGTTTGAAGGCTCCTGCACCGCGATCGTGACACCCTACACCGCGCAGGGCATTGATTACGACAGGCTCAGAAAGAATCTGGAGTTTCAGTATGACAACGGAACCGCGGCGATCGTCGTCTGCGGCACCACGGGTGAGGCCGCCACGCAGAGTCAGGATGAGCACAACGAGCTGGTGCGCGCAACGGTTCGCGCGGCGGACGGGCGCATGAAGGTGATCGTCGGCGTGGGCAGCAACAGCACCGCCGCCGCGCTGCGCAATGCCGAGAACGCCAAGGCCGAAGGCGCGGACGGCATTCTCATGGTGACGCCCTACTATAACAAAACCAGCCCCAAGGGGCTGGTGGAGCATTTCAGCTATGTGGCGGATCGGGTGGATATCCCGATGATCCTCTACAATGTCCCTTCCCGCACGGGGATCGGGCTGACGGCGGAGGTCTATAAGGAGCTGTCCCGCCATCCCAACATCAACGGCGTCAAGGAGGCCAGCGGCGATTTCGCGCTCATTTACAAGACCCGCAGCCTCTGCGGGGACGATCTGACGCTCTGGAGCGGCAACGATGACAACACCGTGCCCATGATGGCCATGGGCGCAAAGGGCGTCATCTCGGTGGCGAGCAACATCGTTCCCGCCGTGGTGGCAAAGCTCTGCGCCCTGTGCCTGAGCGGCGAATATGAGGAGGCGATGGGGCTTTTTGCCCGCTACAACGCGCTCTTCTCGGCGCTTTTTGCGGAGACCAATCCAATCCCTGTCAAGGCCGCGATGAACCTGATGGGGCTTGACACAGGCATCCTGCGCCTGCCGCTGACGGAGATTTCCGATGAGCATCTGCAGATGCTCAAAACNNNATTTCCGATGACCATCTGCAGATGCTCAAAACGGTGATGCAGGACGCGGGACTCAAGGTATAGTGATCAGTGACCAGTGGTCAGTGAATGAATCTCCGGTTCGGCGCTTTCCGCCCCCGGTACACAGATGGCGAAATGATAGCCGTCACGCTCCGTGTGCCAGAAGGCGGCGTCAAGGCGCGGTTCTCCGACGACCGAGAAGGATTCCAGCGGCGTGGAAAGCCCCGTGCCGATGGCCTTGATCCAGCTCTCCTTGAGCGTCCAGATGCGGGTGAAGTCGCGGTCGCGGTCTGTTGATCGCGCGATCAGCGCCCGCTCCTCGGGCGCGAAAAAGCGGCACACAAGGCTGTCGCGGCAGTCCGTCAGTTCCTGCACATCCAGCCCCACCGGGCGGTCAGACAGCGCGCAGGCGGCAATGCGCCCGGAATGGGAGCAGCTAAAATACAGCCCCTCCAGCTTCCATTCCGGCTTGCCGTATTTGTTCACCATGATCTCCGGCGGCCAGGGAAGCCGGGGATCAAAGTCATAAAGTGCTTTTTGCAGCATAAGCTCTGCCCCGACGCTCTGTCTGCGGCTCTCGGGCAGGCGCTGTTTGGAAAGCTTCTCCCGCCGATATTCCGACAGCGCGTAGCCCTCGCCATCGTCCCGGATCGCGGACACGTCCGTGTAATAGAGCCGAAGCATCAGGCGCGCATAGCCTCGATGGTCATGCCGATCAGCTCCGGAAGCTCCACGCCCATCATCTCCGCCCCCCGGCGGATCACCTCGCGGTCACAGCCGGCGGCAAATTTCTTATCCTTGAACTTCTTCGTGACGGACTTGACCTCCATGTCGGCAAGGCCGTTGGGGCGCATCAAAGCCACCGCACCGATGAGGCCGGTCAGCTCGTCCGTGGCAAAGAGGACCTTCTCCATGTATTTTTCCGGTGCCACGTCGATGCAGATGCCGTAGCCGTGGCAGATGACGCCGTGGATCACGGCCTCGTCAATCTCCAGCTCGTGCAGCAGCGCATCCGCCTTGACGCAGTGCTGCTCCGGCCATTGCTCAAAGTCAATGTCGTGCAGCATGCCCACCGTGCGCCAGAAATCGACGTTTTCAGGATCGTATTTCTTCGCAAGCTCGCCCATGACCTTGGATACAGTCTCGGCGTGCTGGATGTGAAAGGGTTCCTGATTGTAGCGTTTTACAAGCTCTTCGGCCTGTTCGGGGGAAGGAATATAGCTCATGGTCATCGCCTCCGGATCAATTTGGTTTAGGCTGCACCGCACAATCCGTCATCGGTGCCTTTCGGAAAAACTGCGCTCTGATTTCGTCACTTTTTCTTGCAATACACAAAGTATTCCTGCAAAAAAGCGCCATCATCAGAACTCAGTTTTTCTCAAAATTCGCTCTCGCCGAATTATGCGGTGTTGCCTTTATAATACTCCCCCACTGTTCCATTTACAAGTTTTATTGAAAATGAGCCGCTTCCCGATCGGGAAGCGGCTCATTTTTTGCGTATTACGGCTTCGGGCTGGCAGTCTGGCTCGTGCCGGCAGTCTGGTTCGGGCTTGCGCTGGGCGCAATGTCCGTTGTGGGCATGGGGCTGACGGTGACGGTGGGTCTTCCGGTGTCGCTATCCTCGATCACGCCGTCCCCGTCACGCACATAGCCGTCCTCCGGGTTCATGGACACCATCGGGCTCACCTCGGGCATCAGATCCATGGTGGCGCCGGGCGTTTCCATGGGAAGGTTATCGTTCCGATAGTCGCCGCAGCCGCACAGCACCGCACACAGAAGTGCAAAAACGCAAACAAGCAAAATACTTCTTTTCATGTCGATCCTCCTTATGGTTCTGCATGGGCTATTATTTGCGCATTTTCCCTGATTATGCGCAAAAATTTCCGGCTTTGTAATTGCCAGAAGCAGAAACCTGTGATATGATATTTTTTATGAATGAATTGAAGAAAAACGAAATCGTCATCGCTGTTGTGGAGGACTACTCCGCCGAGGGTCATGGCGTCTGCCGCATCGGGGGCAGAGCCGTTTTTGTGCCGAAGGCCATCCCCGGCGAGGAGTGGGAAATCCGCATTGTGAAGGTCAGCGCCGCCGCGGTCTATGGCCGGGGCGAGAAGTTGCTGCGCCCTTCTCCGGCGCGTATCGAGCCGGACTGCCCGTATTTCGGCAAGTGCGGCGGCTGCGATACGCGGCACCTCAGCTATGCGGAGGAGCTGCACTTCAAGCTTGACAAGGTGAATGCCGCCCTGCGGCACATCGGCAAGCAGACGCTGCAGGCCGGGGAGATCCTGGGCAGTGAGCAGCTCGAACGCTACCGCAACAAGGCAATCTTCGCCGTGGCGAACGCAGACGGCGTGCCCGCCTTCGGCTTTTTCCGGGAGCGCAGCCATGAACTGATCCCGATCAGCGACTGTCTCTTGCAGAGTGAGCGAAGCATCCGCGCGGCAAAGGCCGTGACCGCCTTCATGCGCGAGCGCGGCATCCCCGCCTATGACGAGCAGAGCGGCAAGGGCGTCCTGCGCCATGTCTTCTGCCGGGAGGCGCAGAGGGAGAACGAGGCGGTGGTCTGCATCGTCGCGGCGCGGGGCTTTGGTTCGGATACGCCCGCGCTGGTTTCGGCTCTTCGCAAAGCCTGTCCGGAGCTGAGCGGCATTGTTCTGAACATCAACAAGACCCGCGGGAACACCGTTCTCGCCGGGGACTTCTACACGCTCTGGGGCAAGGAGACACTGCGCGACACGCTCTGCGGTTTTTCCTTCGACATCGCGCCCCAGGCCTTTTTCCAGGTAAACCCGCCCCAGGCCGAAAGGCTATATCGCCGGGCGGTGGACTACGCCGTGCAGCACGAGAGCGATCTGATCTTTGAGCTCTACTGCGGCGCCGGGACGATCAGCCTCTGCCTTGCCGAGAAGGCGGGTCGCGTCATCGGCGCGGAAATCGTGCCGGAGGCCATCGAAAACGCAAAGGAAAACGCCGCGCGAAACGGCGTTAAAAATGTGGAGTTTCTCTGCGCCGATGCCGCCGAAGCGGCAAGGGCGTTTTTGAGCCGCGGTCTCAAGCCCGACGCCGTGGTGGTCGATCCGCCGCGCAAGGGCATGGATGCCTCCGCCATCGAGGCTGTGGCCTCCATGCAGCCGCAGCGCGTGGTCTACGTCTCCTGCAATGCCGCGACGCTCGCACGGGATATTCTTCGCTTTAACGCCCTCGGCTATACGCTCGAAGAAGCAGCGGCGGTAGATATGTTCCCGAGAACGCAGCATGTGGAGACGGTTGTCTTGCTTTCCAAGGGCGAGGTCGACTCGAAAAAGATTCGGGTTGAGTTCTCTTTGGAAGATATGGATATGTCGGAGTTCCAAGATGGAGCTACCTATCCGCAGATCAAGGAGTATGTGTTGGAGCATACCGGGTTAAAGGTGTCCAGCCTTTATATTTCTCAGATAAAGAGAAAATGCGGGTTGGAAGTAGGCAAAAACTATAATCTGCCGAAATCCGAGGATTCCAGACAGCCACAATGTCCACCAGAAAAAGAGAAAGCAATCCGAGAAGCATTCAAATATTTTGGGATGATCTAACATCCCGCAGAATGGAGGTTTCTTATGGATAGATTGATTTCCTGCGAGTTCAACATGGATACTGCCTGTGTGGAACTGAAATTTGCAAATGGCAGCATAATTGCGATTGATACCATTGCCGTCGAGAACAAGGTTGCCGACAATATGTATCAACGGTCAGAACTGGATTATCTAATCTATAATGACCCGGTTGGATACGCTGATCTGATACTAAATGGCGATCCCGAAACCTATTTGAAAACTGTAACTGAATGTAATTCTTTAGATACTTAACAATCACACCACCCATGGAAAGAAAAATTTCTATGGGTGGTTCTTTTTTATTTCATGTTTAGGTTATGCGGATAACCTTTGACTTATCTG
>CACZXQ010000064.1 GCA_902785115.1 Oscillospiraceae bacterium
CGCGGATATGGTATAATTTGTCATGTTTTTCGGTTGCCGCGTCAGCGGCGAGAAAAACGACCCAAATCCTATAATAACGGCATTTGTGCCGTTATTATATCATCACTTTGCAGGCATGGCAACAAGGCGTAAAAAAGGGGGATGTGAAAAACACATCCCCCTCAGTTTTGAGTGCTGAGTTTTGAGGAGAAACGCAACAAACTGATCTCATAACTCACGACTCAAAACGCAAAACTGGAGCTGTGAAAAAACGAAGTTTTTCACAGCTCCTTTGCTTACTTCTTTTCCGTCAGCTTTGCAATGCAGTCGGCGCACACATTGCGTCCCTTGAAGCTCACGATATTCTTCGTGCTGTCGCAGAACACACAGGCCGCCTGGTACTTGCGGAGAATAATGCTCTCTCCCTCGACATATATTTCCAGTGCATCCTTTTCCGCAATGTCCAGTGTGCGGCGCATTTCGATCGGCAAGACGATCCGCCCCAGCTCATCGACCTTGCGGACGATACCAGTTGATTTCATCCTCTTCCTCCTAAAAAACCCATAAATTGAGCTTGCGATGCGCCGCCAGACCGCAGGCAACACCGTGTCACTCTCGTGTGATGTTAATTATTATACCATATTCGACAAAGTCTGCAACAATAAATTTCTTAAAATTTAATTTCGGAGGATATTTTTATGCTCGCCTACATCCTATGCGCTCTGTACACACTCTCCGTGCTTGCCGCGGCGGCGACCGGACGCGCCGACGCCGGCAGCGCCGTGATGGAGGGCGCGGAGCAGGCAGTGCGCTTCTGTCTGGCTCTTGCGGGGCCGCTGTGTCTCTGGAGCGGGGCGCTGGAGCTGCTGGAGCGCTGCGGCGGCGCGGCGCTGTTGAGCCGTCTGCTCAGGCCGCTGCTGGGGCGCTTGTTCCCGCTGGCAAGCGGGGACGAGGCGGCCTTCTCCGCGCTGACGGAGAACGTGAGCGCAAATCTGCTGGGGCTCGGCAACGCCGCCACGCCCGCGGGCATCCGCTGCGTACAGCAGTTGGCGAAGCTCGGCGCGGCGGACGAGCTGGGACTTTTCGTGGTGCTCAACACCGCCTCCATCCAGCTCCTGCCCGCCACGATCGCCTCCCTGCGCGCGGCGGCGGGGGCGGCGGCGCCCTTCGACATTCTGCCGGCGGTTCTGCTCTCCTCCCTGCTCTCGGTCACGGCGGGGATGACGGCGGCTTTCCTTCTGCGGCGGGTGTGGCGCTGATGCTGCCGGCGATGCTGATGGCCTCGCTGTGTCTCGCGGGGCTTGTACGGGGTGTGGATGTGTACGAGGCGCTGCTCGAAGGCGCGCGCAAGGGGCTGCGGGTGATCGTCGCACTGCTGCCGCCGCTGCTGGCGCTGTTTCCGGCGCTGTACCTGCTGCGCGCGTCGGGCTTGACGGAGCTCCTCGGCGCATGGCTTGCGCCGCTCTTCTCCCGCCTCGGCGTGCCGGAGGAGACGGCGCTGCTGCTTCTGCTGCGCCCGCTCTCCGGCAGCGCCGCGATGGCGGCAGCCTCGGAGCTGATCGCGCAGTATGGGGCGGATTCGCTGACCGGACGCACGGCGGCGGTGATGCTGGGCTCGAGCGAGACCACTCTCTATGTAACGGCGGTGTACTTTTCCGCCGCGGGCGTGAAAAAGAGCCGCTGGGCGATCCCGGCGGCTCTGTGCGCGGACCTGGTGTGCTTCCTCTCCTCCGCCTGGCTCTGCCGGCTCTTCTGGGGAAGTAATTAGTGGCCACTGACCCCTACTGGCCACTTCATCTACGCACTGATATTCTTCTTGATCTGGCGGATGGCGTTTTTCTCCAGCCGCGAGACCTGCGCCTGGGAGATGCCCACGGCTCGCGCCACCTCCATCTGGGTGCGCCCGTCGTAGAAACGCAGGGCGAGGATGCGCTTCTCCCGCTCTGTGAGGCGGCGCATGGCCTCCTCGAGCGCGATCTGCTCCAGCCAGTGCTCGTCCGTGTTGCGCGCATCGCCGATCTGATCCATCACGGTGACGCTCTCCCCCGCCTCACTGTACACCGGGTCGTAGAGGCTCACCGGGTCGCAGATGGCCTCCAGCGCAAAGCACACCTCCTGCCGGGGGATGTCCAGTACCTTGGCGATGGTCTCCACATCCGGCTCCCGCCCGGTCTCGGCGCTGAGCTTTTCCTTGACCTGCAGCACCTTGTAGGCCGTGTCCCGCATCGAGCGCGACACCCGCACCGCGCTCCGGTCGCGCAGAAAGCGCCGCAGCTCCCCGGCGATCATGGGAACGCCGTAGGTGGAAAACTGCACGTTCTGGTCGAGGTCGAAGGCGTCCACGGCTTTGATGAGGCCGATGACGCCGACCTGGAAGAGATCGTCCATGCTCTCGCCGCGATTGGCGAAGCGCTGGACGACCGAGAGTACCAGGCGCAGGTTCCCCGAGATCAGCTCCTCCCGCGCGGCTTTATCGCCCGCTCTGGCCTTTTCCAAAAGACTTCGCATCTGCGCACCCGTGAGCCGCGGCAGCTCCGCCGTGTTCACCCCACAGATCTCGACCTTTCCCTGTATCAAAAAACACCACTCCTTTTCAAAAGAGTGGTGTTAGTATTTCCCATGGCGGGAAATTTGATACAAAGCCGACGGCTTAAGCGCTAAACACTAAGCGCTAAGCTCTAAGCGCTAAGAGCGAAACGCCGCTTCAAACTCCGCGAGGGGGAGGGGCTTTGCGAAATGGTAGCCCTGGAAGAGGCGGCAGCCCATCTCGCGCAGCATCTGAAACTGCTCCGCGGTCTCGACGCCCTCGGTGAGCACCATGGCGAGCAGGATGATGGAATAGCGCTCCGACTCGATGCGGGAGGCGCGCAGGGTCTTGACGAGGAAGATCAGCAGCGCCGCGTGCCTGTCCGGAAGCGCCGGCGCCATCGGCGTTTCCCGAAACCGGACTGTTTTTCCTTAAGTTTACCCCCCCGAACCTCTTGTCAAGAAAAATATGGATGCTCCGCAGGGGCTGATGCCCGCCGGGTGACAGCAGTGCCGGAGCGGCAAGCCACCGCGTTTCGCCCCTACAACAGCCGGTCAATTTTTCCTTGCCTTCCTCTCCGCTTTGCGGTATCATGTATTATTATAGTAAGAGAAACCCGCACAGAAGGAGACGAGAACATGGAGCAAGCCTCTCTTTACCGGAAAGCGAGCGTGGAGCGCGTACAGTCGCCCGAGCGGCTGAACGAGTATCTGCGCGTGACGAACCCCTCGGTCTGGGTGCTGCTCGCGGCGGTGATCGTGCTGCTCGCGGGGCTGCTGGTATGGAGCGCCTTCACCTCGATCGGCAGCGCTGCGCACGGCATCGCCGCGGTGGAAAACGGCGTGATGACCCTGAGCTTTGACGATGCAGGCCTCGCGCAGAACGTGGAGGCCGGGATGAAGGTCAGCGTGGGCGAGAGCGAGAGCGTTATCCGCAGCGTGGGGCGGCGTCCCGACGGCAGCGTTTTTGCCGAGGCGGAGACCCGGCTGCCCGACGGCAGCTACGAGGCCGCCGTCACCTACCGGCAGACGCAGCTCCTCAAGCTTCTGTTCAACTGAGGGGCGCGCATGGAGAAAAAGATCAAAGCGCCCGTCAAAAAGGGCGTGGCCAAGGTCCCCGTCGTGATGCAGATGGAGGCGTTGGAATGCGGCGCGGCCAGCCTTGCGATGGTGATGGCCTATTACGGCAAGTGGGTGCCGCTCGAGCAGGTGCGGCTGGACTGCGGCGTGTCACGGGACGGCTCCAACGCCAAAAACGTGCTGCTCGCCGCGAGAAGCTACGGCTTCACGGCGCAGGGCTTCCGCTGTGAGGTGAGCGCCGTCAGGGAGAAGATGCGCTTCCCCTGCATCATCCACTGGAACTTCAACCACTTTGTGGTGCTCTGTGGCTTCAAGGGCAAGTACGCCTATATGAACGACCCCGCGCGCGGTCAGGTGAAGGTGACGATGGAGGAGTTTGACCGCTCCTTCACCGGTGTCTGTCTCGCCCTCAGCCCCGGGGAGGGCTTTGCGCCCGGCGGCAGGCGCAAGAGCACGCTCGCCTTCGCCCGCAAGCGTCTGCAGGGCGCGGGCGCGGCGGTGCTGTTCGTGACGCTCTCGTCCATCATCGGCTACCTCTTCGGCGTCATCAACCCCGTCTTCTCCCGCTTCTTTTTGGATCGGCTGCTCACCGGCGAAAACCGGGAGCTGCTCGCGCCCTTTCTGGGGCTGATGGGAACGCTTGCGCTGGTGCAGCTCGCGGTCGCCTGGGTGCAGAGCGTTTACAGCCTGAAAATCAACGGCAAGCTCGCCCTCGTGGGCAGCAGCAGCTATATGTGGAAGATCCTGCGGCTGCCGCTGGAATTTTTCTCCCAGCGCATGGCGGGCGACATCCTGCAGCGCCAGAGCACCAACGCCGCCATCGCAGGGACCCTGGTGAACACCTTCGCGCCGCTGCTGTTAAACACGGTGATGATGCTCTTCTACCTCACGGTGATGCTGCGCTACAGCGTGGCGCTGACGCTGGTGGGACTGGTGACGATCGTGCTGAACCTCGCGGTCTCGCGCCTCATCTCCGCAAAGCGCGTGAACATCACCCGCGTGCAGATGCGCGATAGCGGCAAGCTCGCCGCCGCCACGGTTTCCGGCATCCAGATGGCGGAGACCATTAAGGCCAGCGGCGCGGAGAACGGCTATTTCCAGAAGTGGGCGGGCTACCAGGCCTCGGTCAACAGCGCCTCCGTGCGCTTTGCCAAGACCGGCGTCTGGCTGGGGCTGATCCCCTCCCTTTTAAGCTCCCTCGCCAATTCCGCGGTGCTGGTTCTGGGCGTGTACCTCGCCATGCGGGGGCAGTTCACCCTCGGCATGATCCTCTCCTTCCAGGGCTTTCTGAGCGCCTTCATGGCGCCCGCCGAGACCCTCATCTCCGCCGGGCAGACCATCCAGGAGATGCGCACCGAGATGGAGCGCGTCGAGGACGTGATGGAATACCCCGCCGACCCGAACTTCCGCGACGCGCCCTTGTCGGAGCAGACGGATTACGCCAAGCTCCACGGCGAGGTGGAGCTCAAGGACGTGAGCTTCGGCTATTCCCGGCTGGGAAAGCCCCTCATCCAGCACTTTTCGATGCACATGCAGCCCGGCAGCCGCGTGGCCTTCGTCGGCTCCTCCGGCTGCGGCAAATCCACGCTCTCCAAGCTCATCTCCGGGCTGTATCAGCCCTGGAGCGGTGAGATCCTCTTTGACGGCAAGCCCCTGCGGGACATCGACCGCAGCGTCTTTACCGGCTCCGTGGCGGTGGTGGATCAGGACATCGTCCTGTTTGAGGACACGATCGCAAACAACATCAAGATGTGGGATGCTTCCATTGAGGACTTTGAAATGATCCTCGCCGCGCGGGACGCCCAGATCTACGACGACATCATGGCGCGCAACGGCGGCTTCTACGGCAAGCTCATCGAGGGCGGCAGAGACCTCTCCGGCGGACAGCGGCAGCGGCTTGAGATCGCCCGCGTGCTGGCGCAGGACCCCTCCGTCATCATTCTGGACGAGGCGACCTCCGCCCTCGACGCCAAGACCGAATACGATCTCGTGAAGGCGGTGAAGGAGCGCGGCATCACCTGCATCGTGATCGCCCACCGGCTCTCCACCATCCGCGACTGCGACGAGATCATCGTGCTCGACAGGGGGAACGTGGTCGAGCGCGGCACACACGAAGAGCTTTACGCCAGAGGCGGCTTCTACACGGAGCTGGTCTCCAATGATTGAGGGGGTGAACGATGGGCTGGTTTGACGAACAGATCCGCCAGCGCAAGCTGAGCGATCAGGAGCTGTTTGAGGATTCCCTGCTCCGCATGGCCTCCGCCGTGCTCTTTAGCGGCGAGTCCGGCCGCCTTGAGAGCGAGCATCTGCTCTCCAAGGCCGCCATCGACGAGATTTTGAAATACTACCGCTGCAAGCCCGGCGACATTCCGGACACGCTCCGGGACGTGGACGAGCAGCTCGAATACTGCCTGCGCCCCCACGGCATCATGCATCGCAGCATCCGCCTCGAGGAGGGCTGGTACAGGGACGCCTTCGGCCCCGTGCTGGCCTTCCGGGAGGAGGACGGGCAGGCCGTCGCCCTGCTGCCGCTGCCCTTTTCGGGCTACTGCTGTGTCGACACTGTGAGCGGGCAGCGCGTTCGGCTCACAAAGCAGAGCGCGCGGCAGTTTGCCCCCGACGCTCTCTGCTTCTATCGCCCCCTACCCCAGAGGGCGCTCGGCATCTCCGACCTGCTTGTGTATATGAAGGGCTGCCTTGCTGCCTCGGACTTTGCGCTGATCCTCGCGCTGAGCCTGTTTGCCACGCTGGTGGGGATGCTCACGCCCCGCGTCACCAGGGCGCTGACCGGCTTCGTGCTGGAAAGCGGCAGCACCGCCATCCTCGCGGGCGCTTCGGTGTTTCTCGTGAGCGTGAGCGTTTCGAGCCTGCTCATCGGCGCGGTGCGCTCGCTTGGCATGACCCGCCTGCAGGTCAAGACCTCCCTCGCGGTGGAGGCGGCGGTGATGATGCGGCTGATGAACCTGCCGCCCCGCTTCTTCCGGCAGTATTCCTCCGGCGAGCTCTCAAGCCGCGTGGGCGCGGTCAACCGCCTGTGCGCTCTGCTGCTGGGAAACGTGTTCTCTTTGGGGCTCAGCTCGCTCATGAGCCTTCTCTACATCACGCAGATCCTGCGCTTTGCCCCCGCGTTGGTCGCGCCGGCGCTCTTCATCCTCTTTGCGAGCTTCACGCTCAGCGTGGTGACCTCTCTCGTGCAGATGAAGGTCAGCAAGCGCGCCATGGAGCTGGAGGCCGAGGATCAAGGTCTTACTTACGCGCTCATCACCGGCGTGCAGAAGATCAAGCTCGCCGGGGCGGAAAAGCGCGCCTTTGCCCGCTGGGCCGGTTCCTACGCCGAGGTTGCTCGCCTGCTCTATAACCCGCCCCTCTTTCTCAAGATCAGCGGCGTGATCGGCGCCGCCGTCTCCCTCGGCGGAACGATCCTGCTCTACGCCCTCGCCGTCAAAAGCGGCGTCAGCCCCTCGGAGTACATCGCCTTCAACGCCGCCTTCGGCGCGGTGCTCGCCGCCTTCTCGGCGCTCAGCGGCATCGCCGTCACCGCCGCGCAGGTAAAGCCCATCCTCGAGATGGCCGAGCCGATCCTGAAGGCCGTGCCCGAGTCGGGCGAGAGCAAGGCCGTCGTCACCGCGCTCTCCGGCGCCATCGAGCTGAGCAACGTCTCCTTCCGCTACACCGACACCATGCCTTATGTGGTGGACGGCATGAACCTCAAGATCAAAGCCGGGGAGTACATCGCCATCGTGGGCAGGACCGGCTGCGGCAAATCGACGCTCATGCGCCTGCTGCTGGGCTTTGAGACGCCGGAGAAGGGCGCGATCTACTACGACGGCCGCGACATGAGCACGCTCGATCTGCGCTCCCTGCGGCGCAGGATCGGCGCGGTGACCCAGGACGGCGGCCTCTTCCAGGGGGACATCTACTCCAACATCGTCATCTCCGCGCCCCAGCTCGGTCTCAAGGAGGCCTGGGAGGCAGCGGAGCTTGCCGGCATTGCCGACGATATCCGTGCCATGCCCATGGGGATGCAGACGCTCATCTCCGAGGGGCAGGGCGGCATCTCCGGCGGACAGAAGCAGCGGCTGATGATCGCCCGCGCCGTCGCCCCGAAACCGAAGATCCTCATGTTCGACGAGGCGACCTCCGCCCTGGATAACCGCACACAGAAGCAGGTGTCCGAGGCGCTTGACGCGCTCAAGTGCACCCGCATCGTCATCGCCCACCGGCTCTCCACCATCAAAAACTGCGACCGCATCCTCGTGCTGGACAAGGGCAAGATCGTGGAGGATGGGAGCTATGACGAGCTGATCGCCCGAAACGGTCTCTTTGCCGAGCTGGTCGCCCGCCAGCGTCTGGACGTGTAACAACTATTATAATAAGGAGGAATCCCGTATGAATCCGAATCCCGAACTCATCAAACAGCTCCTCAAGGCCAAGAGCCCCGAGGAGGTGCAGGCCATCCTCGGTGACAAGGTGGACGCCGAGGAGCTCAGCGCGCTGCTCGACGCGCTGGAGAAGACCCCGAAGGAGGCCGTCACCGCCCTGGATGACGACGATCTGGACAATGTCTCCGGCGGGCTCGCCTTCGAGGGCGGCTTCAGCCTGAACGCCTGGCTGGGCGGTCTTCTGCGCGAGCTGCTGAAAAAGAACAGCGCCGGCAAGGCCGGCGACCTGCTCTACCGCGGCGAGAGCGCCACGCCCTCTGACCTGCTCTACCGCGGCGAGAGCGTCAAGGCCTCTGACCTGCTGCAGCGCGGCAGCGCCGGCAAGCCCGAGGATCTGCTCTATCGCGGCGGCGGCAGCAAGCTGACCCTGCTTTAATCAATTTTATAGAATAACAGGAGGAACAAGCCATGAGTGAACTGCTTCACGCCCTGCAGGACGAGGATCTGGAGGGCATCGCCGGCGGCATGAGCCATGAGCTGAGCGCAGCCTACGCCTGCATCCGCGGCGACTACGGCAACGGGGACGCCCGCTATGCCGCGCTGAGGAAGGCGGGCTTTGACCCGCAGGTGGTGCAGGGTCTGGTCAACAGCCTGCTCAAGTACGAGGGCGTTGCCAAGGACGTCATCAACGGCGCTTACGGCAACGGTGATGCGCGCAAGGCGGCGCTGACGAAGGCCGGCTACCCCTACGACGTCGTACAGAACCTCGTCAACCACATGCTTCGCTGAGACGAAAGGAGCCGGGATGCAAAGCATCCCGGCCGTTTTTAGTTTTCAGTAGTTCTTTCTTCTAAGCGCTAAAAACGATTAGCAAAAAAGCTTGACAAGCGCCCGGATATGGTTTATATTATTTGAGCGCTCCGAAGACAGCAGGTGGGTTTTGCCCGTAAATCCTGCCGAGGACATCAACAAGCTTTGATTGTTTTTGTGCCTTTGCGTCTTTACGGATGCAGGGGTTTTCTTTTTGGGCGCAACTGATCAATCGTGTGGAGGTGAAAAACACACATGCCTAACGCAAAGGTTCTTAGCGAAAAGCAGGCGATCGTCGAAGCCCTCGCCGAGCGTATCAAGAACGCCAGCGCCGGCATCCTCGTGGACTACAAGGGAATCACCGTGGCCGAGGACACCGCACTGCGTACCGAGCTGCGCAAGGACGGAGTGGAATACACCGTCGTCAAGAACACCCTGACCAGAAAGGCTCTGGACAAGCTGGGGATGAACGATCTCGATCACGTCCTCAACGGCACCACCTCTCTGGCTACCGCCGAGAATGATCCCATTGCCCCGTTCCGCATCGTAAACGACTACAGCAAGAAGCTGGGTGATCGTTTCAACATCAAGGCCGCCTTCATGGAGGGCAAGGTCCTGAGTGATTCCGAGATCGCGGAGATGGCAGAGCTGCCCAGCAAGGCCGCTCTGTACGCCAAGGTTCTGGGTACCATGATCGCTCCCATCACCGGTCTGGCCGTCTGCCTGGGTCAGATCCTCGAGCAGAAGGGCGGCTCTCTGGAGTCCGCCGAGGCAGAAGCCGCCGAATAATCCGGCTCCAACAAATTTTTAATGGAGGAAATTATCATGTCTGAAAAGATCACTGCCATGATCGAAGAGATCAAGGGTCTGTCCGTTCTCGAGCTGTCCGAGCTCGTTCACGCGCTGGAGGATACCTTCGGTGTCTCCGCCGCCGCCGTCGCTGCCGGTCCCGCTGCCGGCGCCGCCGCTGCTCCTGTTGAAGAGCAGACCGAGTTTGACGTTGTGATGACCAGCTTTGGCGCTGCCAAGCTCGCCGTCATCAAGGAAGTCCGCGGCATCACCGGCCTGGGTCTGGCCGATGCCAAGAAGCTGGTCGAAGGCGTTCCCGCCAAGATC
>CACZXQ010000065.1 GCA_902785115.1 Oscillospiraceae bacterium
TGTACATCATCGCGGGGAAACTGAAGATCCAACACCTCAGGGAAGTGGAGCTGCCGGAGTATGTGAAGAAGGCCAACGAGTCCGGTCTGCCCGAGGACGCGCAGGCTGCCAACGACTTTGCCAACATGATCGGCCGCTTCGAGAAGAAGGTGCACGATCTGGAGCTGACGCGCATGATCTCCGTGCAGATGGCGCCGCAGATCCGCATGGTGCAGAATAACGACAGCCTCATGGCCGAGAAGATCCGCACCTCCATCGTCAACACCATCCCCCTCTGGAAAAACCAGATGGTCATGGCCATGTCCCTCTACCACTCCGAGCAGGCCATGAAGGCGCAGCGCGAGGTGGCGGACGTGACCAACGCCCTGCTGCAAAAGAACGCCGAGACCCTGCATCAGGGCAGCGTCGCCATCGCCAAGGAGTCTGAACGCGGCATCGTCGATCTCGAGACGCTCAAGAAGACCAATGCCGAGCTGATCTCCACGCTCGAGGAGGTCACCAAGATCCAGAACGATGGTCGTGTCCGCCGTGCCGAGGCCGAGGTGGAGCTTGAGAAGATCGAGGGCGCGCTCAAGCAGAAGCTGCTGGAAATGAAGGGCTAAGGCCTTAAAGCTTCCGTCCCCTGACGGGGACTAAAGATTCAGAACGCGCCCTTATCGCACGCGGCGATGCGTATACGCCGCGTTTGGTCGGCGCGAGGGCTCGCACAGCTCGCCTTAGGGTGTTTTTCCGGCGGCAGAGCTGCCGAAAAACGATTTGAATTTCCTTTTTGGAAAATGTCGAAGATATCTGCTGATTTTTTCAATGGAGAAAAGAATGAAGCTCTTCAAAAATCCCGTGTTCGCCGTGGCGCTCGCGGTCGTGGTGGTCATCGCCTCCACGCTCATCAACATCAACATCAAGTTTGGCCGCCAGTGCAGCGCCGTGAGCGACCTGTTCTATGAGGGCGTCAGCACCAAGGGCTATACGCAGACGCCCATCGCGACGCATCTGGAAAACATCATCGGCTACGCCGACGGGCTCTGCACGATCGCGCGCAACTACAGCATCGACACCGCCGAGACCGAGAGCGCCAGCGAGTATCTGCGCTGGAGCCTGCAGGGAAGCTATCACGACACCGGCTATGTGTATTCCAACTACACCGATTTGAACGCCGCGCTCAATTCTCTGATCGACAGTCTGGAACGCGCGGATCTGAACGAACGCGACGCCTCCGGCGTGGCGCAGTACAAAAGCTCCATCCAGGGCGCGCAGAGCGCGATCGGCGAGTCCGGCTACAACGAGGCCGTGCGGGACTTTCTGCGCCGGCACCGGCACTTCCCCACCGAGCTGCTGGCCGATCTCGCGGGTGTGGAGTACCCTGAATTATTTGCGTAAATGAAAAAAGTATTATCTCTCCTTCTTGCGCTGACGCTGCTGCTCAGCCTCACCGTCACCGCCTTCGCGGTCGTGGAGCCGGGCGAGCGCTTCTATGTGGCGGACTACGCAAACGTGCTCACCGAGAGCACCGAGGACGACATCGTAAACTACAACGGCGCGCTGGAGTACCAGTGCCAGGGCGCGCAGATCGTGGTCGTCACGGTGGATTATCTCGAGGGCATGAGCAGCGATACCTACGCCTACCAGCTCTTTAACGACTGGGGCGTCGGCTCGCCGTATTACAACAACGGCATGCTGCTTCTGCTGGGCGTGCAAGAAAACAAGGCCTGGCTTGCCTACGGCATGGGGCTTACGTCCAGGCTCAGCAGCAGCAAGGTCGACGAACTGCTGGACACTTACTTCTGGACGGACTTTGACAAGGGCAACTTTGATCAGGCGGTGAGCAGGCTTTTCCAGGCGCTTCTTCGCTGGTACGACAGCGTCTACGGCAGCAGTGTCGCCTCTGCCGGGTATGAAAGCGTCCAGCAGGCCGGTTCCTACCAGGCGCCGCTTGCCGACCGGCTCTCGGGGCTCATTCGGATCGCGGTGATCCTTGCGCTGCTCTTCGCTTTCTCCGGCAGTCTCGGCGGCAGACGCGTCAGGCTCGGCGGCATTCTGCCCTGGCTCTTCCTCTTCAGCAATCGCGCCAATAACCGCAGGCGCTTTGGCTCCCGCGGCAACTGGGATGACTGGCCTCCCCGCGGAGGCGGCGGCTTTGGCGGCGGTTCCGGTCGCGGCGGCGGTTTTGGGGGCGGCTTCGGCGGCGGTATGGGTCGCGGAGGCGGCGGCTTCTCCGGCGGCGGCGGCGGACGGCGCTGATCAGTGGTCATTTACCATACTATCACAGAAAGAAGTAATCTCATATGTCTATTGAAAAAGGGCGCGCGTATTTCCGGTCTCTCGGGATGGAGGATCGCGTGCGGGAATTTACGGTTTCCTCTGCCACGGTGGAACTGGCGGCGCAGGCGCTGGGCGTGGAGGGCGCAAGGATCGCAAAAACGCTCTCCTTCAAGGCCGCCGAGGGCTGCATGCTGATCCTCGCGGCGGGTGACGCGCGCATCGACAACCACAAGTTTAAGGACAAATTCCACATGAAGGCCAAGATGCTCTCCGCCGATGAGGTGCTGGAGCTGGTTGGCCACCCGGTGGGCGGCGTGTGCCCCTTCGGCTGCAACGAGGGCATCCCCGTGTATCTGGACGAAAGCCTCAAGCGCTTCATCACGGTCTTCCCCGCTGTCGGCAGCCCGAGCAGCGCCATTGAATTGAACCTTGACGAGTTGTATCGCTATTCCAAGGCTTTGGCGTGGATCGACGTCTGCAAGCTCCCGGAATAATATATACTCAGGTGTAGCGCCGATCATTGGTCGGCGCTACGTCTCAACACGACTCAAAAAGGGGTTGTGAAAAAACTGCGTTTTTTCACAACCCCTTTTTGAGTCGTAAAATCAGCGCTTCGTCCGCTTGGGCGAGAATCGTGCGGTAGTCGGTGTAGATCACCTTGCCCAGCATAGCGCCCGAGGGCTTGCGCACGAAGCGCACCATGGTGTAATCCACAGGCACCTTGCCGCCCTCGCGCCCCTGGGAGTACCAGACCGCGATGGAGGCCGCCTGTTCAAGACTCTTTTCGTCCGGCTCCAGCCCGTCACAGCGCAGGATGACATGGCTCCCGTGCACACGCTGGGTATGGAGCCAGTAGTCGGTGCGTCGGGCAAGCTTCGTGCTCAGCTCGTCATTCTGCACGTTCGAGCGCCCCACCAGCACCTCCAGCCCCGCGTCAGTCACAAAGCGCAGCGGCGCCTGCATTTTGCCCTTTTCGGGCTTTGCGCCGCGCTGCTTTTTGAGGTAGCCGGTCTCGCTCAGCTCCCGGCGGATGTCGCCCAGATCCTTCTCGCTCTCGGCACGCTCCAGCTCGTCAAGCACGCTGTTTAGGTACTCAAGCTGCTGCTCGCCTTGGGCGATCAGGACGGTGAGATGCTTCTCCGCGCCCTTGAGCTTGTTATACTCCTTGTACAGCGCGGCGGCGTTCTGCTGCGGCGTTTTGAGCGGATCGAGCGGGATCGTGATCTCCGGGCAGTCCGGCTCGTAATAGTCCTCGCAGACAAGACTGCGCTCCCCGCGTTTGAGGCGGTAGAGGTTCGCCGTCACGAGCTCGGCGCGCTTGCGCACGTCCTCCTTGGTCTCGGTGCGCTTGAGCTCCTCGCGCTGTCCGGCGAGCTTGCGCATCAGGCGATCCCGCGCGGTCTTGACGCTGTGCTGCAGCTCCTTGGCGCGTCTGCGCTGCTGCTCCTGCTTGTCGCGGCGGGTGTAGAAGGCGTCGAGCAGGGCGGAAAAGCTGTCGCAGAGCTCGGTCTGCGCCGCCTCGCCGTACTGCGAGATGCGCAGGAAGCTGAAGTCCAGGGGCTTGCCGTCCCGGCTTATGAGGCAGGGTGTAAACTCCCCGTTCTCCACGCTCTCCATGAGCGCGTCCATCTGCGCGCCAAGGCGCGCGTAATCGCCGCCGCAGCGGTATGTAAGCTCCCGGCACACAAGCGGCGAGAGGCCGGAAAAGCTGTCGAGCAGCCACTTGTCCATCGGCGCGCTTCTGTCGGCCTTGTCGATCATGGCGCGGCGCGTGTCGGCTTCTGTGTCAAAGAACGAGTGCTTTGCCTGCCGGGGCGGCATGCGGTAGATCATGCCCGGCAGCAGCCTTCGGCTTGCGTCCCCGGCAAAGTCCACCCGGCGCATACAGTCGATGATGCGCCCGTCCTCCCCCACGAGGATGATATTTGCGCTGCGCCCGATCATCTCCACCACGAGCCGCTTGCGGGAATCCACGCCCAGCTCGTCGTGCGTGTCGAGCAGCAGCACGAGCATGCGCTCATGCTCCGGCTGGCAGAGCGAGACGATGTGCGCGCCGACGAGGTGCTTTCGCAGGAGCATACAGAACATCGGCGGCTCGGCGGGGTTTTCAAAGCTCGCCTGCGTCAGATGGACGCGGGCGTTCCCCGTACCCGCCGCGATCAGAAGACGGCGGTTTTTGCCGTTTGCGCGCAGGGAAAGGAGCAGCATGTCCCGCTCCGGCTGCTGCACCTTGTCGATGCGCCCGCCGACCACGGCCTGCTCCAGCTCGCCGCAGAGGGCGGCGGTACAAATCGCGTCAAGGGGCATGGTCAGTCCTCCATGATCGCGGCGAAGAGCGTGTTCAAGCGCTCCTGCCGCCCGGTGAGATACAGATAGCCGAAAAGCGCCTCCAGCCCGGTGGCGGCGTGGTACTCCCCCACGTCCGCCCCCTGCGGGACGCCGTGCACATGGGCGTTGCGCCCGCGCTTGTAGACCGCCGTCTCCTCCTCGTCGAGAAGGGGTAGCAGCCTTAAAGCGGCCTTCGCCTGCGCGGGGGCTTTCACGAAGGAGACCGTGCGCTTATGAAGCTCCCCGATGGCGGTGTGACCCTGGCGGCAGAGCATCGTGCGGGTCATCAGCTCATACACGCCGTCGCCGATGTGGGCAAGCCCCAGCATGGAGATGCGGTTTGCCTCGGTGACGGTCATATTCGGTGCGAAATAGTCCATTTTCATGCTCCCCAAAACTCACGGCTCAAAGCTGTCCGCCTCGTCGCTCATTTCCCGGGCGAGGGCGAAGTCGTTATCCGATGCGAGGCCGAGCTGCACCTGCAGCTGCTGCCAGCCGGCGCGGTCGATGACCACGCTGCGGGGCTTTGCGCCCTCGTAGGGGCCGACGACGCCCAGCTCCTCCATCTGATCGACGATGCGCGCGGCACGGGAGTAGCCGAGCTTGACGCGCCGCTGCAGCATGGACACGGAGCAGGAGCCCATCTCCAGCACCGCCTCCACCGCCTTGGGCAGCATCTCGTCGTAGGCGCCGGCGGGGCTGTCCTCTTCCTTGGGAGCGGACTTGTCCGTGCTGCCCTTGTCCTCGGTGGCCTTGTTCATGAAGCTCTCGATCTCGCTGTTCTCGGAGGCCTCCCCGGCGTTTTCCTTGATGAACTGAATGACCTCCTCGCGCTCCTCGTCCGAGACGAAGGCGCCCTGGATGCGCTTGGGCTTGCCGATGCCGACCGGGGAAAACAGCATGTCCCCCATGCCGATGAGCTTCTCGGCGCCGCCCTGGTCGAGAATGATGCGGCTTTCCATCGCGGAGGAGACCGCGAAGGCGATGCGCGAGGGGATGTTGGCCTTCATCAGACCCGTGATCACGTCCGCCGAGGGGCGCTGGGTGGCGATGACCAGGTGCATGCCCGCGGCGCGCCCCATCTGCGCCACGCGGCAGATGCTCTCCTCGACCTCCTTGGAGGCGACCATCATCAAGTCCGCCAGCTCGTCAATGACGATCACGACCTGCGGCAGCCGCGGCTCTCCCTGCGCCTCACAGTGCTTGTTGTAGTTCTCCAGATCGCGCACGCCCACTTCGGAGAAGAGGCGGTAGCGCTTGAGCATCTCCACCACCGACCACTGCAGCGCGCCGGCGGCCTTTTTCGGATCGGTGACCACCGGGACATAGAGGTGCGGGATGCCGTTATAGATGCCGAGCTCGACCATCTTCGGGTCGATCATGATGAGGCGCACCTCGTCAGGCCGCGCCTTGTAGAGAAGCGAGAGGATCAGCGAGTTCATGCACACCGATTTGCCGGAGCCGGTGGTGCCGGCAATGAGCATGTGCGGCAGCTTTGCGATGTTGCCGACGATGCAGTCGCCGCTGATGTCCTTGCCGATGGCAAAGCTCAGGCGGGACTTCGCGCTCTGGAACTTCGCCGAGCCGATGATGTCCCCGAGGTAGACGGTGCTCACGATCTTGTTCGGCACCTCGATGCCGACGGTGGAGATCTTGTCCGGGATCGGCGCGATGCGCACGTTCACCACGCCCAGCGCCAGCGCAAGGTCACCCGCGAGGTTCGTGACCCGCGCGAGCTTCACACCCTGCTCCAGCTCGATGTCGTAGCGCGTGACCGTGGGGCCGCGCGTGACGCCGACGATCGAGGCGTTGATGCCGAAGCTGCGGATCGCGCCCTCGAGGCGCTCGCGGTTGAGGGCGATCTCGTCGCGCGCGTCGATGGCGGCGCCGCTGCCGCTTTTGAGAAGGCTCAGCGGCGGGAAAGCATAGTCTCCCTGCTCCTTCTGCTGGGCGATCGCGGTCTCGACCGCCTTGGCCTCGGCCTCCACGTCCTCCCGCTTCGTCTTTTTCTTCGGCGGGTCGGAAATCTCGGCGGTGGCGGCGACGGTGGCCTTGGGGGCTGTCGGCGTCGGCGTGACAGGCAGCTTGCGGAAGCCCTCTTCGATGTCCACGCCCGCGATCGCGGCGGCCTCCCTGGGGCTCAGGGGCTCCACCTTCGCGGTGGGCTCCTCCGCGCTCTTGCGGCGCACGCGGGCGCGGCTCCTGGGCTTTTCGGGGGCGGTATCGCTGTCCGTGACAGGGGCAAAGGATCCCTTGAGGCTCAGCGGCTCCTCATCCTCCCCGAGGGGGATGTCCACGGTGTAGGTCTTGCGGTCCACGCGCTCGATCTTTTTTGCGGGCTTTCCGACCGGGACGCCCTTTTCATCCAGCAGCTCCGGCACGGTGAACTTCTCCGGCTGGGCGTAGGCCGCGGGATCGTAGGCTCTGCGCTCCACCTTCACGGCGGCAAAGAGCCCCTTGAAGCCGCCGCGCAGGGCGAAAATGAGGCTTGCGGCAAAGAGCAGCACGAGCAGCGGCAGCGCGCCCCAGATGCTGAAGGCCGCGTGCAGCGCCTTTGCCATCAGACCGCCGATCACACCGCCGGCATTCATATCCTGCCCGAACCAGAAGAGCTTGCCCACCAGATCGGGAAACCGCAGCCCTTCGGACGGCGTGAGGCCGAGCAGCAGCTCGAACATCGCCGCGGCAAGGATCGGCAGCGCGAGCGCGCAGCTTACGCGCCCGTCCACGGGTTTGCCCTTGTGGGTGAAGAGGATGTAGCTGCACAGGAGGAAGGCGGGCGGCACGAGCCAGAAGCCGTAGCCCACGAGCCCCTTGAGGAAGTTGGAGAAGAAAGCGATGAAGGCGCCGTCGGTGTTATAGTGGCTGATGACCATGAACACCGCGAGGAACAGAAACACCACGCCCCAGACCTCGCGCCGTACCGGCTGCGGCGCCGGAGGCGGCGGCGCGGAAGCCTTGGTCGGGGTCTTTTTGGCGCTTGCCGACGCATTCTTCGTTGTTGTGCTTTTCTTTTTTGTGTTTGTCGTTTTGCTTGCAGCCATTGTTATGTCCTTGTTCTTAGAATATCAATGTAAGGATCACGCTCAGCACGCCGATGATCCAGCAGTAGTAGGCAAAGCCGCCGAAGCGGCTCTTTTCGGCAATGTACTTGAGCAGCGAGATCGCCGCGATGCCGGAGACCATGGCGACCGCCATGCCGATCATGTACGCGGGCATACACGACCAGTCGATCCCCTCGCGCACTGCGTCCGCGATGCCGAGGATGTTCGCGCCCAGCACGGCGGGCAGGCTCATGAGGAAGGAGAACTTCACCGCGAAATCGCGCCTGAGCCCGGTGGCGACGCCGGCGGTGATGGTGGTGCCGCTGCGGGAGAGGCCGGGGATGACCGCCACGCACTGGCAGAGGCCGATGAGGATCGCGTCCCAGACGGACATGCCGCCCACGGTCTTTTTCCCCTGCGTCATATGATCCGCCGCGTAGAGCATGCAGCCGGTGAGCACCAGCATGATGCCGATGAAGTAGTTGTTATCGTATAAGCCCTCCAGCAGCTTTCTGACCGGCAGGATCAGCAGCAGCGGCAGCGTGGCGAGGCAGATCATGAAAAAGAGCCTTGCCGAAGGGTAGCGGGCGCGGCGCTCCCCGGCGAGGGGGCCGAGGTTCACAAAGCCCAGCACCTCGAAAAACATCGCCACGATGTCCTCCCAGTAGACGATGCAGATCGACAGCAGCGTCCCCAGATGTAGCAGCAGATCAAAGAACAGATGCCCGTTTTCGCTCGTGGTCATGCCGAAGAGATTATTGAGAATGGCCAGGTGCCCCGAGCTGGAGATCGGCAGAAATTCCGCCAGCCCCTGCACCAGACCGAGAACGATCGCGTTTCCAATGGACATACGCCTATCCCCCCATGATAATCGTAAAATCCAGTTTACCACATTTCTATGTCAAAAACAAGGGGGATAGAACAGAGTGATCAGTTGTCAGTGGCCAGTGAACAGTAAAGGAAAAGAGTTTGTTGTGTCTCTTTGCTTCGGTTGGAATTTTCCGGGGAAGACTCCTGGCACCCTGCGGATTTGTATCCAGCCTCTATGTGCGCCGCAGGGATGGGAAAGGGCGACCGCAAAGGGCGTCCCTACACTGAGCACTGGTCACTGATCACTGGCCACTTATTTCCCCATGCAGCCAGTCGAGCGCGTCGGAGAGCGTGCCGAGGGCGTCGATGAGGCCGAGGCGCACCGCGTCCTCGCCGTGGATGACGCTGCCGACGTCGTTGGCAAGCTCGTCGGTCTTGTTCATCAGGCGCAGATAGTCTGCGCGCGTGATGTGCGAATGCGCGGTCACAAAGCCAAGGATGCGCTCCTGGATGCGGGCAAAGTAGGCGTAGGTCTGCGGCACGCCGATCACGACGCCATTGACCCGCACCGGGTGGATCGTCATCGCCGCCGAGGGCGCGATGAGGCTGCGCTTTGCCGCCACCGCGAGCGGCACACCGATGGAGTGGCCGCCGCCCAGCACCAGCGAGACTGTGGGCTTTCGCATCCCGGCGATGAGCTCGGCAATGGCAAGCCCCGCCTCCACGTCCCCGCCCACGGTGTTCAGGAGGATCAGGAGCCCCTTGATCTCCGGCGTCTCCTCAATGGCGGCAAGCAGGGGCAGAACGTGCTCGTACTTGGTGCTCTTCGTGTCCTCCGGCAGGGTCTGATGCCCCTCGATCTGGCCGATGATGCTCAGACAGTGGATCTGCCCGATCGCCGCGGCGCCCATTTCCCTCAGTTCGTTCATTGGATCACCTCGGAGATAGTATGCGCGTTTCGCGCGCTTTTCTCACGCCGAAGCTTGCATTGCTTCCTCTGATGTGATAATATTGCAGGGATATATATTGTTGCAACGGGAGAACACCTATGATCACAAAAGACACGCCCGTTCGTGAGGACGGCTTCGCGCTGGATCTTCGTTCCTTCTTTTGGTCGATTCTATCCGGCTGGCGCAAAATTCTATCCTGCCTGCTGATCGGCTTCCTGCTCGTGGGCTGAGGCAAAGGCAGCTTCCGTCCGCGGTATGACCTTATAAAAA
>CACZXQ010000066.1 GCA_902785115.1 Oscillospiraceae bacterium
CGAGCAGCAGCTCATTGAGCTTATCCTGCAAAACATCCACCATCCCTCGATCTTCTGCTGGGGCATCCAGAACGAGATCGGCATGTTCCGCGACGCGCCATTTATGCACGAGGAGTGCCGGGTGCTGACTGCGCTGGCGAAGCGGCTCGACCCGAACCGGCTGGTGACAGCGGCAAACCTCTACAACGTGAAGCCCACGAGCCAGCTCAACGCCGTCACCGACATGGTGGGCTACAACCTCTATTTCGGCTGGTACTACGGTGAGATGCCGGACTATTCCAAATACCTGGACAACTTCCATACCCTGCGCCCGGAGATGCCCCTGGGCATCAGCGAGTACGGCGTGGACTGCAGCATAAAGCTGCACAGCGAGACTCCGAAGGTGAAGGACTACTCCGAGGAATACCAGGCGCTCTGGCATGAGACGGTCTATCCCATCCTGCAGAGCAAGGACTACCTCTGGGGCAGCTTCATCTGGAACATGTTCGATTTCTCCAGCGACCGGCGCAACGAGGGCGGCGTGAAATATATCAACGGCAAGGGCCTCGTCAGCCACGACCGCACGCTCCGCAAGGACGCGTTTTACTACTACAAGGCCAAGTGGTCGGCCGAGCCCTTCCTGCACCTGTGCGCCCGCCGCTTTGTGAAGCGCTGCCGGGAAAAGGTGGACGTGAAGGTCTACACCAACCTGCCCGCCGTGACCCTTTTTGTGAACGGGAAAGAGCTGGGCACGGAAGCCAACAACGGAAACGGCACCGTGCAGTTCCGGGATGTGGCTCTCGAGCCGGGAGAAAACCGGCTGAAGGCCGTGAGCGGCGAACTTGCCGACTCTCTGATCTTTGAACGGGTGGAGACCGAGGAGGAGAGCTACCGCCTGCCGGAGGAAACGGGCGGACCCGTGCGCAACTGGTTTCTCAGCGACGATGAGACTGTGCGGGAGGGCTATCTGTCCATCATGGATACCGCCGAAGACGTGCTGGACGGCGCGAGGAGCGTGCTGGCCAGGTTCGTACCGAAGCTGCTGGCAGTGCTGGAATCGGACGTGATCCCCCTGGGCTTGCAGATGGAGAGCATCCTCGAGCGGGAGTGCCAGGACGAGCCGGACACGATCCTGCAGATCAACAAGGAACTCAATCAAATCAAAAAAGCATTGTAATTCAAAAGGCGCGAGGGGAACCCACTTCGCGCCTTCTTTAGAAGGGAAGACTCCATATGATCATCACCACAAAATACGGAAAGCTTGAAGGCGTCAGGGAGCGCGGCTGCACAGTCTACAAGGGCGTGCCCTATGCCAAGCCCCCGGTGGGCGCGCTGCGCTGGCGAAAGCCCCAGCCCCCGGAGGTCTGGGAGGGCGTGCTGCACGCGGATCACTTTGGAAACAGGAGCGTCCAGTTCGGCAACCCGAATGAGACTTTTTACAAGAAAGAGTTTTACAGCGATCCCGCCTTTGACGTACCCATCAGCGAGGACTGCCTCTATCTGAATATCTGGACGCCGGAAGAGCAGGCGGAAAAGCTGCCCGTGGCGATCTATGTCCACGGCGGCGCCTTTATGGGCGGGGCCGGCAGCAATCTGCCCTTCGTCTGCGATGCGCTGGTCAAAACCGGGCTGATCGTTGTCACCGTCAACTATCGCCTTGGGGCGCTGGGCTTCCTGTGCCATCCGCTGCTGGGCGTCCCCGGTGAGAATGAAGCCGGCGGCAACTTCGGGCCCTGGGACAGCCCCGGGAGGCATGGAAGGAGAGCGAAGAAGCCCACGAGGCTGCGCGCAAGGCGCTCTGGGAGACCTCGGAGCAAGAAATGAGCGCCGCGCTGCTCAAGGCCATGATGCTGTCCTTCGGACGGCGCATGGGCATTCCCTATTCCCCGGTCATTGACGGCGAGCTGCTCAGCGATGACGGACACGCGCTTATCGAACAGGGGCGCGCGCTGCCGGTCCCCTATCTGCTCGGCAGCAACGGCGACGATCTGGCTGCCGCCAGAGCGCATGGCGCTGTCGTCGAGGATGACGGCATGCACGGTGCCAATACGGCATACGCCAAGCGCATGGAAAAGCCGTGCTATGTCTACTATTTTGACCGCAGAATGCCCGGCGATGAGGCCGGCGCCTTCCATTCGGCTGAGCTTTGGTATGTTTTCGGAAGCCTGGATTACTGCTGGCGCCCGCTGGAGGCGCATGATCTCGCGCTCTCGCAGGAGATGGTCGCCTATTGGAGCAACTTCTTCAAAACCGGCGATCCGAACGGCCAGGGGCTTCCCCTCTGGCGCCCCTGCACAGAGGCTGACCCCTTCTATGCGCTCCTGAAATGAAAACGGAGAGGTGTGCTATGCTTGATCTGAAGGCAAAACCCTTCTATCTGAACGAGGAGGATATCACTTGGGTTGAGGAGACCCTCGCCTCCATGACGCTGGAGCAGAAGGCCGGGCAGGTTTTCTGTCCCATGGGCTTTTCCGCGGATCCCACGGTACTTCGTCACCTGATCTGCGACATCGGCGTGGGCGGCATGATGTACCGCCCCGGCCCTGCTGCCGAGATTCAAAACACCCATCGCGCGATCCAGTCCATGGCCAGGATCCCGCTGCTGCTGGCCGCCAATACCGAGCATGGCGGCGACGGCCTCGCCTTTGAGGGTACCAGCTTCGGCCAGCCCATGGCTGTCGCTGCGACAGATGATCCCGAAAACGCCTACCGCATGGGCTTTACCGCCTGCGCGGGCGACGCCAGCCGTTGGGGAGTCGGAGATTACAACATGGGGTCGGTGGCTGAATTGCTTCAGCTACTACCATAATAATGTCGAAAGAGGATTCTGAATGCACCCTGTTTTTCTTCAGGGTGCAACCGGCATCTATCATTCTATCAAGATAGTGGTTCTTTGCCGACTGAGAGTTAGGGACGCAAACCTATTGCAAGAAATGGCGAGGAGAGAGATGCTCACAGCTGAGTATCTCTCTCCTTCGTGTAAGAGCTCTCATAAGTATATTACAAAAAACGTCGCAGTTGGTCGCAAAAAAGATTTTTTTCGCCCAAAACAACATTGCCGCACTTCGCGTGCGGACATGAATTGTTTAGGATAATCGTAAGAATTTTTTTGAAAGCTCTGTTCCGACCCCGGTTTTTGCAGTCATGTTTTCGTACTCCATAGTGAGAAACACAATGGAGGTGTCAACAATGAAAAACAAAAGAGAAGTTCCGACGATCAAGTGCGTGGTTTTGGCTCTCTGCTTTTCGATCCTCGCGCTGATGTCCGCCTGTGCGGCGGAGAGCGCGGAGGCCGCGGGCATTGCAGAGCAATACGATCCGCTTATCTTAACTGATGGCGACGAGATCTTCGGCGGCACTTATACCGCCGAAGGAGATGACGAGAGTGTGCTGGAAGCCTCCGGAACCGTGCAGGCCAGTGTGACCGGCGCTGTTTTGCAAAAGCTCGGAGGCAGCGCCTCCAGCGCCGACGCCAGCAGCTTTCGCGGCGTGAATGCCGGTGTACGGGTATATGGAAGCGCAGCTCTCAGTCTGACGGACTGTGAGATCCTGGCCACAGCGCCAAACGCCACGGGTGTGTTTGCCTATGAGGACGGCGTTATTTATCTGGATCACTGCACGGTCAACGTGACCGGAGGCGGCGCGGGAGGCGTGCAGGTGGCCGGGGGCGGAACGCTGATCGGTAACGATCTGACCGTGACGAGCGCCAGCAAGGCGGCGATCCGCTCCGACCGGGGCGGCGGCACGCTGATTCTGGATGGCGGCACCTATACCTCCACCGGTTCCAACGGCTGTCCGGCTATCTATTCGACCGCGGATATCACCGTGCAAAACGCCGAATGCGCCTCGGAAAACTCCCGGGCTGTCATCATTGAGGGCAAAAACAGCGTGACGCTGGAAAACTGCACCCTGACCGGCAACGACCAGTCCACCAAGGAGGGCAGCGTCAGGGCCAACGTCCTGTTGTACCAAAGCGCGTCGGGTGACGCGAGCGTGGGTACCAGCGTGTTCTCCATGCAGGGCGGCAGCATGACCTGTCGGAGCGGCGCGATGTTTTACTGCACCAACACGGCCAGCGAGGTCTATCTGACAGACGCGGAACTGATCCTCTCCGAGGACGGCACGCTGCTGATCGTCTCCGCCGGGCGCTGGGGCAAAGACGGTCGCAACGACGGCAACTGCGCCTTTGCAGCACAGGATCAAACATTGGAGGGAGATATCCTTGTAGATTCGATTTCCAAACTGGATCTCGACCTAACGAACAGCTGCTACACCGGTGCGATCCAAGGTGAAGGCTCCGTTTCCGTCACCATGGATGCCGCCAGTACCTGGACGCTGACAGGTGATAGCTTCATTACATCTCTCGACGGCGATCTTAGCGGGCTGAGCTTGAATGGCTATACTTTATATGTGAACGGCGTTGCCTATACAGTCTGACTTGGAAAGTGGGAGAGTATCGTATATCCGATAGTTGATCCGTATATAGAGAGAGCCCCCGACTGCCGGTGCATTCTGGCAGTCGGGAGCGTTTATTATCTAAGGAATTGTTCAAAATAACTTGTGCAATCTGACTTGTCTTTTTCAACTGTAGCTTCGTTGTCAAATCTTGAAATACACAAAGTATTCCTGCGCTTTTTGCCCTTCAATCTGAGGCAAAATCTCTCGACGCATCACCAGACCCGAGTTTTTAGCGCTGCCCTTGCGGGGCTCTTGCTCCTGTGCCTCGCGCTGAGCCTCTGCGCCTGCGGAAAAAAGGACGAGGATGCTGCGATTGAGCTTTCGGGTACAGAAGGGGAGATGACGGAGGGCTGGATTCCCTCCAGGATCGCGTTTCCGGACTGGCTGACGCGCTCTACCGGCTGGGAGACCTGCGGTGACACGATCTACCTGAGCGGGCATACAACGGATGAGCAACTGGTGGCCGCAGCCTACGACACGCTGAGCGGCGAATGGAAGCGCATTGACTTTACCACTTCCGACGCCTATCATCCGCAGTTGGGCAACCTGAGCTTTGCCGGGCACAGCCTCTGGGGCTTGCTGCACGAGGGGCCAAGCCGGGAGGATTTGAAGAAAGGCCAATGGCGGGACGATTTCGGCTACTATGTGCTGCACATTGATCTAGAAAGCGGGGAGAGCAGCGCGGTGCGCATCCCCTTTGAGGCCGAGGACAACACCGAGGGGGACGGGTGCTTTTTCGACGGCCTTCTGGGGCTTGACGACCGCCGCGCTCTGTTTAGCTCGTCGGGGCGCTTCTATGTGATCGACGCAAACGCCGCGGTTCTGTCGGAACCGACGCTGCCCGCCGACACCGGTCTGGAGCATTTCCGGGTGAACGACAGCCTCTATCTCTGGACGCAGGAGGGTTATGCGCCTTTTGACCCGGAGACGCTGAGCGTCGGCGCAGCATTGAAGCTTGACGGGCTGGGGGATGCCAGCAGCAACAACGGCCATCTCCTGCGAAAGTACCAGCGCGCGCTGTACACGGCCGACCCCGCGGCAGGCGAGGGCGAGAGGCTGCTGCGCTGGATGGATGTCGCGATGAGCTACGGCGACATCTACGGCAGCGTGTGCCTGGAGAACTCGCTGGGCGATGTGTATTACCCGGACGGGGAGGACATGTGGCAGCAGAAGGGGCTGATCTGCGCGAAAAGGGGAATGGTTCCGCGCAAGGAGATCATGCTCCTCGGCTGTTTCGGCTACACCGGCGGGGAGATGTACGCCTCTGCCCTGGCGAACGGCGCGCCCAGCTATTCTGCGACGATGGAGCTTCTGAGCGCAATCGTGCAGTTTAATAACACCGATCCCCAGTACAGGATCGAGGTCGTGCCGATCACCTACGCAAACCAGCAGGAGCGCGACCGTGTTTTGATCGAGCTTGCCACACGCTCAGACCTTGACCTGCTGGACACAAGCCTGCTGCCGGATAACGCGCTGGATTCCGGTCTGCTCGCGGATATGCTGCCGATGATCGACGCGGATGAAACGATCAGCCGCGAGGACTTCATTGAGCCGCTGCTCAAGCTCATGACCCGAAGCGGCGGGCTTTACGAGTACACCGAAAAATTCACGATGCTCACGATGTCCACCCATCCCGAGCTGTTCCCGGGTCGTGAGAACTGGACGGCGGAGGGCATCAAGTCGCTGATCGCCTCGCACCCGGAGATGGACCCGCTCTGGCACAGTTATGACCGGGACTTGATCACCACGCTTTTCTGCTGGGCGGCTACCGCGGAGTTCATCGACTATGACACGAAAACCTGTACTTTCGACAGCCCCGCCTTTGTCCACTGGTTGGAGCTGATGAAAGCGCTGCCGGACGGCGGGCAGTATAGCGAAGAGGCAAAGCTCATGAACATCTGCTACGATCTGGCCTTCAATGCTGGACACCAGGAAAAATACATGATGAAGGGTGAATATGTGGTGGCGGGCTTCCCCGAGACGCAGGGCACGGGCAGCTATTTCCTCAAGCTGGGCAGTAAGCCGAGTGACTGGCGGGGAACGATGGGCGAGAATACCCGCCTCGGCATCATGGCCGCGAGCGACAAGCAGGAAGGTGCGTGGCGCTTTATGCGCACCTTGATGGAGGGCGCGGAGAACGTCTCCCTCACCGAGGGGATCCCGGTTTTCAAGGAGAGCTTTGAACGAGCGCTGACGGCGGAAATCTCTGATGACTTTGATGAACGTTTCCAGATCTGCTACATGACGGCAGAAAACGCGGAAGAGCTGCGGCAGCAGGTCTATAACACGACAAAGCTGGTAGATACCGATGAAGGGCTGCTCCGCATCCTGCGCGAGGAGATCAACCGCTTCTACGGCGGGCAGAACAGCGCCGAGGAGACGGCACGGGCGATCCAATCCCGCGCGGGGCTCTATCTTGCCGAACAGTTTGGCTGATTTGACGGCTTGCGGCGGAAATGATAGAATAACAGCAATATGAGGAAAGGCGGGCAGCACGATATGATCCACATACTCATCTGTGACGACGACAGAGCTTTTGCCCTGCGGCTGCGGGCGGCCGTGGACGCGCTGCTGGAAGAAAGGCGTGTGTCGGCGAAGATAACTGTTTTTTCCTCCGCGGAGGAGATCGGCGCTGAGACGCTTGCAAGCTGCGACGCGGGCTGTCTCAAGGCAGAGTGTTCAGCCCGCGCTTTTCCAATTTTATAGGTATCGGCTTGATTCAGCAAGCAACGATTCCCTGTGCTTCCCTTGGCTCACCTCGCCGTCAGGCAGTAAGCGTCAAACGCGCCGGCTGTGGAGCACTTTCTGCAGTTTCCGCTAAAGAATCTCACTCTTATTTTTTTGAAATACACAGAGTGTTTCTGCAAAGAAAGCCTTTATCAGATCACGGTTTTTCTCGGGATCTGCTCTTGCCGTATTATGCGGTGATGCCTTATACGATTCCCTGATAGAAAGGCGACAAGGCATTCCGAGCAGAATTCGTGCCAGACAAGGCAGACCCCGCAGAGCGTAACGGAAAGTATTAGTCGTAGATGCCCTTTCCCTGACAGCAGCGCTTGAATTTGAGACCGGAACCGCAGGGGCAGGGATCGTTCCGACCTGGCTTCTTCGCGGCGCGGACGAAGGGGGTGTCACCGTTGTAGCTTACGACGCCGCGCGGGTGCGGCTTCTCCTCGGGATAGCAGAGATAAAAATCGCCGCCCTCGTATTGTTCTGAAAGGCGCGCATACTCTTTCTTAAGCTTCTCAAGCTGCCCATTGGCTTTACTCTGCGTAAACAATTCGCCGTAAGGCCGGATAAACTCATAGCCAAAGGGGTAATCCCGACGGATGACCTGGAGCTGCGGGAGGTTTCTCTCCCGCTCCATCAGCAGACACAGGAGCGGATCGAGCAGCTCAAAGCGTTCCAGCCGTGAATCCAACGGTGTCGAAGCGATCGCTGCCACGATGAATGCCTTCCATTCGCGGGAGAAGGCTGTGTCTTGTTTAAGCGCAGCCATGAGAAGATTGGCTCGCACGTCCAGAAGCTGTTCCTCGTCCAAGCCGTCTGCCTGCCCTGCGATCATCACAGTCAGTTCATCGGCCTTCTTGTAGAAGGGGTGAAAGCGAGGCAGAGCCGGGTTATCCGTCGCTGCAGCCATGAACGGCGCCAACAGCTCCAGCCCGTATCCTCTCAGAATGCGCCGGTTTCTGGTTAGGAAGCGCTCGTATTCCTCCAGCACCGGGAGCGCCTCGGCGCCCGTGACACTGTTTTGCATTTGTGCGCCGAAAAGATAGAGCGCTTCAACGGTATTGTCCCTGTCCCACTTCGTGCCATTCAGCAGCGCGGCACGCTGTGCAAACGCGGTCTCATGCTCCCCGTTTTTATCCGCTGCGTCTGCATAGTCGATCCGAAACGAGCGCTCATCGTAACCCAGCGCAAGCGCCTTTTTGAATTCCGGGAATGCCTTTTTGTACCACCCGCCCTCATAGTAACCGGTTGCGGCAAGAGCGTAAGCCTCCGCATAATCCGGCGCGACCTGCTGGAGCTGTTTGGCGGTCCTGGCGGCCTTGCGCGGATTGCCTGCCCGCCGCTGCAGCCTTGCCAGATTCAGCAGCAGGAACGGATCACCCGGCAGAATGTTCAGCGCCTCGATGAAGCAGTCGGCAGCGGCCTTTTCGTTCCCTTGATCAAACAGTTTACCGGCATGCTTGAGCAGATACAGCACGCTTGGATTATCTGTCAGCGGGAAATCTTCGTTGTACTTCTCCTCGACCGGAGACCCATCTTTAAGTGCCTCGTAGGCACGTCGCAGCTCCTGGAATTGCTCGGGATCCTTCTCAGGCGGATGGAGCCGGATCAGGCGGAAATAGGCTTTTTTGACGGCGGCAGCATCCGCGCCCGGCTCCAGGCCGAGTGTTTCATAGTAATGGATAACAGTGTCTGTCATAGTGCCGCTCCCTTCGCTTCAAGAATACGCTCCCGGAGTGCCTCGGCAGCCGCTTCCGCATCCTCTCCGTCCAGAAGCGCTGCCTTCAGGCCGTCCAGCGCATCTTGCAGGAGGATGCAGAGCTCCTCTGTCAGCTCGTCGGGCTTGCCCAGCAGCCGCTCTGCGGTTCGGATGACGGCGCGGTAGGCCTTCGCTCCCGGCGCATCCTTCCATGCGCTCAGATCCCGCTTTTGCTCCGTGCCCCCGGTCATATCGATCTCAATACTCTTTTCCTGCCCAGTGGAGAGCAGAATCGCCGTGACCTTCAAAAGCCCGTTCAGGTCATAGGAGAAGCGGACGTCCAGCTCTTCTCTCCCGGCTGGGCGCGGCGGAATGTCCCGCACGCGGAATTTCCCCAGCGGATGGTTGTGCGATGCGATGCGACTCTCGCCCTGATACACTACGATCAGCACCGTAGTCTGGTAGTCAGAGAAGGTGCAGTATCGTTCTGTGCGCGTGACGGGGATCGTGACGTTGCGCGGGATCACAACGCTCATGCAGTCGCCGCTCCCGTCGTCGTTGGTAAGGATCCCGAGCGTGTAGGGGTTCACATCTGTTAAGATCAGTCCCTCCGCCCACAGCGTAGTCGGGGTGCACTGCGTGAACAGGCTCCTTGCCCAGATAATCCAGAATGTCCCGCGCTACCATCGGCATACGCGTGGAGCCGCCGACAAGGATTACAAGATCGAGCGCGTCCTCGAAGATTCCGGCATCCGAAAGGACGGTGTCGATTGGCTCATGGGTGCGCTCAAGCAGCGCATGCGTGAGCACTTCAAACTGCTCGCGCGTGACCGTCTCGTCCAGCTCTGCGGGGCTGCCATTCAGCACACAGATTGCCGGGATCAGCACGCGATGGGAGTCGTACTCACTCAGGGCGATTTTGCACCGCTCGGCTTCGTCTTTGATACGCGCCATGGCGCGCCGATCCTTGCGCAGATTCTTTCCGGTTTTCTTCTGAAAGCTGCTGACCAGGTGCTCGATCAGCGCCTCGTCAAAGTCCTTACCGCCAAGCGCATTGTCCCCGCCGGAGGCCTTGACCTCCAGTACGCCCTCGAACATTTCCAGCAGCGTCACATCGAAGGTGCCGCCGCCCAGATCGTAGACAAGAACGTGGCTCTCCTCCTCCATGTGCTCCAGTCCGTAGCTCAGCGCGGCGGCGGTCGGCTCGTTGAGGATACGCTCGACCGTGAAGCCCGCGCGTTCCCCGGCGAGAATCGTTTCGCGCCGCTGCTGTTCGTTGAAATACGCCGGAACGGAGATAACGGCGCGCTCAACGCTCTCACCCAGATACTCCGAGACGTAAGCTCTGACGTAGGACAGCAGCCTCGATTGCAGCTCGACAGGGGAATACTGCGCTTTCCCGAGGCGGACAGTCTCGTCAGTTCCGGTTTTTCGCTTGATTTCGAGGGCGGTATTCTCCGGCAGAAGCAGCGCCTGCGCCCGAGCCCGCTCTCCGACGACCCAGTTGCCGCTCTCATCCAGCCCGACAGCGGAGGGCGTAATGACGGCACCGTCGGGATTGGGGATCAGCTCCTTTTTCCCACCCCGATAAATGGCCGCTTCTGTTGTGGAGGTACCAAGGTCAATGCCGATTGTAAAGCTCATATACTCTCTCCTTCGCTCTCGGTCAGCCGCCAGACGATGACGCGAGCCTTTCGTAAAACCTGTCCCTTGTAGAGATAGCCCGGCGCGTCGATCTCCGCGACCAGACGGTTCTGCGCCGCATCCTGTGTCGGCACGATCCCGGTCGCCTCATGGACGGTGAAATTCAGCGGAACACCGGACTGCTCCACCGTCTGAAAACCGGCGGGCAGGCGCGCCTTTTCCAGTTTCTGCTGCGCGAGTACGAGCTGCCGCAGCCAGAGCTCTGCCCCGGCCTCCTCTGCCGCTCTTTGCAGCTCGAACAAGCGATCGTGTGCGCTTATGACCAGCGACAGGAGAGCCTTTTCCCGCGCAAGGCTCTCCTGACGCTCCCTCTGCGCGCTCTCTGTCAGCGCGGATATGAGCGCAGTTCTCTCTGCCTGCGCCTGCTCCTGAAGCTCCTCCCAGCTCTCAAGCATATCCTCGATCGCCATATCGTGCCGGTTCGCCGCGCCGCTCAGTTCCGAGACGCGCTGCGCCAGATGTTCGGCGCTCTGCGCGTTCTTCTCCGTGGCGGATGCGGCGACCCCCTCCAATTGCGTGAGCCGCTCCAATATCTGCCGCAACAGCCTTCTGATTCCGAACATTTGTGTATCACCCCGTTTTCAGCATCTTGTTGCTGACCTAATTATACAGCAAAACCCAAAAAGTACAAGTGAATAGAGATCGGTTTTCGTGATTCCGGCTGATGACAGCATGTTGTCCAGCTCGGCCTTGCACTTTTCGGCTTTTTTCAGCTCGGCAGTCTGCTTCTTGACCGCAGCGGCCAGCTCACAGGTGCTTGGGCAGTTTTCGTGTAGCAGGTTTGGGTCGAGGCGAGGCGCAGACCGCAGGGAATACTCCTGTATTTTCAAGGGCTGGAACCTCCTGTATTTTCAAGGGCTGGAACGAAGCATCGACCCAAACCTGCCCGCGAAAACCGGCAGGGGTTCGAATCCACCAAGCCGAACCAATATGCAGTATAGTCGATCCTGCCTGTAGATGCAAGACAAGCTGGCTCGGGAAAAAACCTTTTCTCTGCCCGACTCTAAGAGAGAAACGCTGCGCTGATTATGCTGGTAAAAGCACAAATTCGTGCTATAATGAGGTATCGTTTCTTGAAAATCGGGACACAGAGAAAGGAGGCAGCGCAATGAGTGAGCTGCATGGCTATGTTAATCGGGTAAACGAGAAGGACTGGAAGCTCTTCCGAAGCCGGCTGCCAGGCTGGCAGGAAGCCTTCATGGAAAAGCTGATAGGGGAGTACGCTGAGATCCTGCATGGCGACGGGTTCGCATCTGACAAGTTTTGGGCGCTGGAAGAAAGACTTCGACAGGATAAACGGAATCCCGGTGTGTTGATTACGGAGATGAGCCGATCGAGAATGCGCGCAAATCTTCTTCAGCTTCTAAGTAGTGAAGTTATTACAGCAGATGATCTTGTCGGTTTCAGCGACGAACTGCGGGAGGACTTGAGCTGGGTAACGAGAAACTGGGGGGGCAGAACCTGATGTGAAGTGAAGCGTATTGCAAGAACGCCCCTGGCGATGCTCTGTTTGAAGTTCGTCCGGGGGGCTAAACCTGCGCAGTCTCAGCGGAGACGCCCACCAGAACCGGGGTGTTCACCACCCAGAAGATCAGCGCCACGGCAAGCATCAGCGTCAGCGCCGAGAGCACGCGCTTGTGTTTGTTAAACATCAGTTAGACTTCCTGCGTTTGCAATCACTCCTTTTGGTTCATCCTATGAGCCGCGGGCGTGATATAATGCAGGTGCTATCGGGTTTGCAGTTTCTGCCCGTGTGTTGGCGCTTGGTGTGCATGATCTTATCATTCCACGGTCACGGATTTGGCGAGGTTTTTGGGCTTGTCGATGTCACAGCCCTTCTCCTTCGCGGCATAATAGGCCAGAAGCTGCAGCGGCACGACGGCCAGCGCCGCGGAGAAGACGGTCTCGATCCGCGGAATAAAGATCACATCGTCCGCCTGGGAGACGATCTTTCTGTTGCCGCGAAAGGCCAGGGCCAGCACCTTGGCGCCTCGTGCCTTGACCTCCACGATGTTCGAGAGCGTCTTGTCGCACAGCGCCTCGTTGCAGCAGACGGCGATCACCGGCTGCCCCTCGTCGATGAGCGCGATGGTGCCGTGCTTGAGCTCTCCGGCGGCGTAGGACTCGGCGTGCAGATAGGAGATTTCCTTCATCTTCAGCGCGCCCTCCAGCGCCACGGCGTAGTCTGTGTTGCGCCCGATGAAAAAGAGGGATTGACTGGTGTAGCGCCCGGAGCAGCCGGCGTAATAGGCCGAGCCGCAGGCGGTAATGATGATCTTATTGACAGAGCGCAGGGTCTCTTCCGTGAGCTCAAAATCGTCCAGCCGGATCTCGCCCTCATGCAGACGCGGCGCCAGGGTCGCCTTGACCGCGGCCGGCTGCTCCATGATCTCCTTGAGCATGAAGTGCTCGTAACCGCCCTTTTCCGCAGCTTCCACACTCCAGGTCACCCGGCTGATGGGCTTTTGGATCAGCTTCCCGGTGCAATCGAAGACCTGGATGGACTTTGGCGTGAGCATGGCGATCTCTCCGTCCTCCAGATAGATGACGTTTTTCGTGTGCGCCACCAGTGCGGTCACGTCGGAGGCGAAGAAGTTTTCTCCCACGCCGATGCCAAGAATCAGAGGACTTGCCTGACGCACAGCATAGAGCATATCCGGCGCGTCCGCGCTGAGGATCCCAAGCGCATAGGAACCCTCCAGTCTCGCCGCCGTCTTCATGACGGCGGTTTTGATATCGCCGTCGTAATACTTCTCGAGCAGATGAACGATGGTCTCCGTGTCCGTCTCGCTTTGAAACACATAGCCGTCCGCAATCAGTTCCTCCCGAAGAGCCAGATAGTTTTCGATGATCCCGTTGTGCACGATGGCAAAGCGTCCGTCGTTGGACAGATGGGGATGGGCGTTCACGTCCGTAGGCGCGCCGTGGGTCGCCCAGCGGGTATGCCCGATGCCGATGCTGCCGGGGACGGCCGCGC